>JAFWJY010000033.1 GCA_017514525.1 Solobacterium sp.
AAAGTAACATTTTTGTAACTTTTTTCATTTAATTTTCATTCCCCCTGAAAGTGTTTACACACTTTGAAATTATATTTCAGTACTACTGTTTCGTCAACTGCCCGTTTACTCATTTCGGGCAAGTACAGACAGGTTATAAATCATTGCATAAACAAACAAAGATGATAAAATAAACAGCGAAATCAGTGAAGAAGACAAGTAGTGTCTGGATTGTTTCATCCCAGCGAGCAGACGGTGGTGCAAGTCTGTATGAGATCCATGCATGAAGCTGCTTCGGAGAGCGCCTAATCCGCGCCGCCTGCCAGCGTTATCGGTCAATTAAGTGCGTATTGATTCAATACGAAACAGGATGGTACCGCGTGATGAACGTTCCTGCAGGTTCTGCAGGTTTTTTTATTGGAGGAAATAGAATATGACAGAACAGAAACAGTTAACCGGCAATCAGGTTCGCCAGATGTTCCTCGACTTCTTTCAGTCGAAGGGCTCCATGGTGGAACCAGGCGCCAGTCTGATCCCGCACAATGATCCGACCCTGCTTTGGATCAATGCCGGCGTATCCGCACTCAAGAAGTATTTTGACGGAACGGAAAAGCCCAAGTGCAACCGCATCTGCAATGCCCAGAAATCAATCCGTACCAACGATATTGAAAATGTAGGCAAGACAGCCCGGCACCATACGTTCTTTGAAATGCTTGGAAACTTCTCCATCGGCGACTACTTCAAGCAGGAAGCGATTCCGTGGGCGTGGGAATTCATGACCAGCCCGGAATGGGTAGGTTTCCCGAAGGAAAAGATGTATGTAACCGTATATCCGGATGATCAGGAAGCCTATGACCTCTGGGTCAAGGTAGGCATGATTCCATCCCATATCCGCAAAACAGAAGACAACTTCTGGGAAATCGGACGCGGACCTGGCGGACCGGACACCGAACTCTACTATGACCGTGGACCGGAATATGATCCGCAGGGACTTGGTGAAAAGTTGTTTTTTGAAGATATTGAAAATGACCGCTACATCGAAGTCTGGAATATCGTGTTCTCACAGTATGACTGCCGCCCGGGTGAAATGCCGCGCAGTGAGTACAAAGAACTGCCGCATAAGAATATCGATACCGGTATGGGACTCGAGCGTCTGGTAGCCCTCATTCAGAATGGCGAAACCAACTTTGACACGGATCTGTTTCTGCCGATCATCCATGCGACGGAAACCTATGCCAAACACCCGTATTCCGAAAAGGAATACAAGATGGCGTATCGCGTCATTGCCGACCATATTCGTACCGTAACGTTTGCGATTGCCGATGGTGCGATGTTCTCCAATGAAGGCCGTGGCTATGTACTGCGCCGTGTTCTGCGCCGTGCCGTACGCTATGGCATCAAGCTTGGCATCGAAGGTGCCTTCATGTACAAGCTCGTTTCCGTCGTAGCGGAAAACATGAAAGAGTTCTATCCGTATGTTCTCGATAAAGTGGAATTAATTTCACGGCTCGTCAAACAGGAGGAAGAAAGCTTTCATCGTACACTTGCCAATGGTGAAAACCTGCTCAATGAACAGCTGAAAGCCCATGAGGCAGAGAAAGTACTTCCGGGTGAAGTGGTCTTCCGCCTTTATGATACCTATGGCTTCCCGAAAGAACTGACTGCCGAGATCGCAGAAGATGCCGGCTATCAGGTCGATATGGAAGGCTTTGACCGTGAGATGGCAGCCCAGGTAAAACGCGCCAAGGATGCCCGTGGCAATGAGCAGTCCATGCATGGTCAGAGTGCCGACCTGATGGATTTTGAAGAAGAATCTGAATTCACTGGTTATACCGACCGGGTATCCACCGGTAAGGTGATTGGACTTTTCAAGGATGGCGTACGGGTCAAGGAACTCACCGATTCCGGTGATGTGATTCTTTCCAGAACCTGCTTCTATGCGGAATCCGGCGGCCAGTGCGCAGATACCGGAATCCTGCAGGGAAAGGGATTCAAAGCGGATGTGACCGATGTCAAGAAAGCGCCGCACCGCCAGCCGCTCCATCACATTGAAATCAAGAACGGAACCCTGAAGGAAGGCGATGAAGTAACCGGTGCCTATAACTATGAAAATCGTCAGCGTACCCGTACCAACCACAGCTCCCTGCATCTACTGCAGAGTGCTCTGCGCACCGTACTTGGTGATCATGTTGCGCAGGCAGGTTCCTACAACTGTCCGGAATATGGTCGTTTTGACTTCAACCACTATGAGAAGGTCAGCGATGAACAGCTGAAGGAAATCGAACGCCTTGTCAACACGATGATCCAGGCAGATGTCGATGTAACCACTGAAGTATTACCGATTGAAGAGGCAAAGAAGACCGGTGCGATCGCATTGTTTGATGAAAAGTACGGGGACAGCGTACGCGTTGTTTCCATGGGAGAATACTCCAAGGAATTCTGCGGCGGTACGCATGTGTCCAATACCGGAAACCTCGGTGTCTTCAAGATCATAAGCGAAGAATCCATCGGCTCCGGTGTGCGCCGTATTACCTCCATCACCAAGATGGATGCGTATAACGCATTTAAGACAGAAGAGGATTACCTGCTTAAGACCGCATCTCTGATGAAGCTGAAAAACTATCAGGGTCTGCAGGAAAAGATTGCAGGATTG
>JAFWJY010000034.1 GCA_017514525.1 Solobacterium sp.
ATGAGCAGCAGAAGATGTTACTGACTGCCCAGGAAACACTGTATTCCATCGGTGTTGTCGCAGATATCTCCTCTGAACCGGAAGAAGCGCTGAAGATGATTCAGTCCGAACACGAAGAAGGGGAAGACTACGACATTGTCATCATCGATGGCAAGATTTGCCGCAAAGACCGCTTTGCCTTTGCCCGCAAGATTCGTGAAATCATGCAGGAACATACACCGAAGTTATTGCTATCGACCTATGAAGGCAGTGACCTGATCAAGGATGCGACAGAGGCCGGTTTTACCAGCCTGATTTCCAAGCCGCTGTTCCGCTTCACAATGTACTGGAAGCTCTGTGAAGTGCTTGGCCTGAAACAGACCGCAGTAGATGAATACAGTCACTTCCAGGGCATGCACGTGCTGGTGGCGGAAGACAACAAACTCAACGGGGAAATCATTACCTCCATTCTTGATAACTTTGGCATCACCAGTGAATACGTGGAAAACGGTCAGCAGGCAGTGGACCGTCTGGTCAAAGCCCGTGACATGGAATTCACGCTGGTGCTGATGGATATCCGCATGCCGGTGCTTGGCGGCATCGAGGCCGCAGCCGCAATCCGGGCGCTGCCATCTGCTGTCCGTCATATACCAATTATTGCGATGTCCGGCGACTATTCCGAATCCTTGCAGGAAGAGATTAACAATACTGAAATCAACGGCTTCCTGCCAAAGCCAATCGATCATAATCAGCTGAAAGCAGAACTGCTCAAGATCCGCGAGGAGATGGCACGCAACCGTGCTACCTCCGGAAAGCATCATAACGGAAAAGAAGAACCTTCAGTCAGCTGATCAATCACAGAACAGGAATGTAAAACATGTATACGTTCATACTGATGGTAATTGAATACTTTGAAAACGGCACCGTTCACTGGTACATGTTTTTCATCCTGTTCATTCTGATTCGCTGGATCATTGTACAATTCTTCGCACTGCAGTACCGCCCGTACCGGTGCGAAAACAAAGACCTGTTTTCCACGGTCATCGTACCGGTTGTTGATGAACCTCTGGATCTCTTCAATGATGTACTGATCCGCATCGCGGACCAGAACCCTAATGAAGTGATCATTGTCGTTAACGGACCGCCCAACCCGCGGCTGGTCAATGCCTGCAAGGATCTGCGCCGGCATCTGAAGAAAACCGGAAAGTATGAATCCATGGAGCTGAAGGTTATTTATACGCCGAAACCTGGAAAACGCAATGCGGTCAAGATCGGCCTGCGTCACACAAGCCATGACAGTGACATCACCGTGCTGGTCGACAGCGATACCGTCTGGACGAAAGATACCTTAAAGAATCTTCTGATGCCGTTTTCCATGGATGAAACGATTGGCGGGGTTACGACACGGCAGAAAATTCTTGAACCGGGACGCAATCTGATTACGATGATTGCCAGTCTGCTTGAAGAGATCCGCGCAGAAGGCACGATGAAGGCAATGAGCGTGACTGGCAAAGTCGGCTGCCTGCCGGGACGGACGATTGCCTTTCGCACCTCGATCCTGCGGGAAGCGATGCATGAGTTTATGACCGAGACGTTTATGGGCATCCATAAAGAAGTGTCGGATGACCGCAGTCTTACCAACATCACATTAAAGATGGGATACAAGACGGTCATGCAGGATACATCGGTCATCTATACAGACTGCCCGCTGCAGTGGAAGAAGTTTCTGCGCCAGCAATTACGCTGGGCAGAGGGCTCCCAGTATAACAACATCCGCATGACGCCATGGATGGCAAAACATGCCAAGCTGATGTGCTTTATCTACTGGAGCGACATGATTATGCCGTTCCTGCTGATCAGCACCTATACCAATGCGCTGCTGTGCTTTATCTTCCGGGTATTGGGATGGGGCATTGTATCCGTCACGTATCTTGTTCCGGTATGGATGATATTGATTCTGATGTTTGTCGGGGCAGGCTTTGGCATGGGTACCCGAAACCTGAAGGCGCTGTTGCAGCTGCCGCCATACTTCATGTTTGTACTGCCGTTTATCACATTTGTGCTGAGCTTTGTCATGGCGCCATTACGCATCATTGGCCTGATGAAATGTGCGGACGGGCTTGCCTGGGGCACGCGTGCCATTGAAGTGCAGGAGCCTGAACCAAAGCAGAAGGAGCTTTCCACATGAAAAAACCAAAGGTGAAAAAGAACAAGTATCAGATCGGCATGCGTCTGATCGTAATCTTTGCGTTACTCTTCATCATCGCATTCAGCTTTGCCGTAGAACTGTACTTCAACGGCGTTCGATAGGAGGGAGAAGGAATGAGACAACTTAAAAAAGTCATGATAGGTCCTGTAGCGGTGCTCGTTCTTTCACTGCTGTCTTCTGACGTCACTGCAGATACCAGACTGCAGACGGAATATGAGTTTGGAGATGAAGCTTCCTGTGATTATTACCTTGACGGCAAGATGCCGACCTTTGTACGGCATGCGCCGGTTGCCTTTGATGACCCGAACCGTTCAAAAATTGATGCGGAAGCACCTTTGAGCTATGCCTATGGTTATGTCTTTGATGAGGTCAACGACTACTATTTCTACAATGCGATTACTGGGGAGTGGGAAGGCAAAGCTCCGAAAATGGATACCGGTGTACTGATTGGTGGAAATGCCTACTCCAAACATGACGCCATGGAGATGGACACCGATGGAAATGACTTCAACCGGATTCTTCCCTATGGGACGATCTATGTAGACCCAGAAAAGCTGACCTATGAAAAAGGCCATATTGAATACGAATTCTTTACCGATGTATTCAAATACAACAATTCCAAGAAGGAAGTGCCGGACTACATTACCCTGAGTGGACGCTATACCGACTATACGTCCTACCAGGTAAAATATCCGGATGTTACCTATCCAAAGAAACATGATACCCAGCGCCCGGTAGACTGGGAGGGAATTGTCTATACCGGCGGCATCAAGAAAACCGTTCAGAACGAAGACGGCACCTTTACCGAAACCGTCGTACGCAATGATGCCAATGGCATGACCAAGCTGTTTACCGTACGGTATAAAGATGCGGCAGGGGATGAAGAAGGCAATGTGTATGATCTGGTGCTGACCTTCCGTGAAATTACCTTTGTGGCGGAAGCGGATGTGACTGGCGCATTGGCAATCTTATCATCCAACAATCTGTATGTCGCTCCGATTCTCTATGAAAATGGCAAATATACAATCATCATGGATGATGAGACCAATGGAGTGGATGTTCATGATCAGGATGGCGTACGGATTGGCGCCCGCTATGTGTATGACTACTCCGTTGAAGATGCCAACGGCCGTTCGCCGGAAGGGCTCATCATGTATTCCATGAATGATCTGGATAATGCCTCCATGGCTTCCCGTCTGCAGACGGATGCCAACTGGGGAACCAACGCTCTTGGCAATGACTTCCGCTGGGCAGAGGGGTTTGGCGTAGTAAATGGCGCAGCTTCCTTTGCGGTGCTGCCATATTTCAACCACCAGCTGACGGATGTCAACAACCGCCCGCTGGATAATTACAATGGGGATGAATCATTACTGCGAATTTCCCGCATGGAAGGAACCGTACCGGACGGTACTGCCAATGGCCTTTACTTCACGACCAGTATTACAGCTATCTCCGGCACCGGTGCCCGCAATGATGCGGATACGCTGGATACCGGAATATCCATGTTAATTGAATCGAAAGGTTCTTTTGTCTCCACCATTTCTGCCGGCCGCAGAGGTGATGTCAACATTACGCTGTTTGATTCAAGAGCGGCTAACCGCATTGAGCAGGGAAGCTCTGAGGGAGGCCGTATCTATGCGCTGGATCACAGCTTTACCGAAGACGGTGATCTGCAGGAAAATACAGATCCCTTCAAGGTTGTAGGTGGTGGAACCACCTCTACCCACTACATGGTTCCGGAAAGCAGACATCGTATTTATTCCATACGCATTGACGGAGTCACAATCTATTACCGTGATCTGAAATGGACACGGGAAGAAGGGGGTACCTATTGGGCGGATTATACGATCAATGAAGAATACGGTCGGCTTACCGGAGCAACTACCTATCGCTTTCATCGCAACAATGACGGTGTTTACTGGGTGAGCTTTGAAGATATTCAGGACAGCCATGAGATCTACGCCACATTCGCAAGATTTGGCCTCTATGGCATTCTGCGCAGTGTAAATATCCGTACACTCGGTGCCATCCTGCTGGTGGCTGGGTTTGCGCTGCTGGTAATTATCTCCTGTATCTCCTGGATGGTATATGGCCGCAAAAAAGTCGTTAAACCTTGATTCAAACAAACAAAACAATGGAACGCTAATTCTCTGTAAAAGGACTTTCGCATTCGTTTGTATTCAAAAGAGTTCTATCGTTTTTTCATCATCTCGATATAACTGTTCTGTATCCGAGCATAAAGACAGCATAGTGTGGGAGAGTGAGAATATCACCTGTCTCACCAATGTTGTAATCTCCAACTTTAATTAACTTTGTTGGGCCGTAATGCTCGGGATGCTTCATAACAGTTTTGCTTGATTTGGTGTTTCCTGTTTTTGCTTTCGCCTCAACAAGACAGGAATTAGCGTCATAGCAGATTACAAAATCTATTTCCAATCCGCTTTCTTTTGCAAAGTAATAAGTATCGATTCCAGCTTTATGTAGGGAGTCAAAAACAAGAGCTTCATAAAGCGCACCTTTTCCCTGTCCGAGTTGCCCTTTGTTAATTGCAATGATGGTGTCAATGCCAAACATCGCAGTAACAATTCCGATGTCTTCCGGAAAAAGCTTGAACTGAGATGCTTTTTTGTTTCCGGCTAACGGGAGAGAAGGGGTTTCAACGTTGTACACTTTGTTTACTATATGAGCTTGTACAAGATACTCGATGGCATCTGATTTATCTCTTGAATTACCACCCGTAATTTTTGATGTAATGTATCTCTTGTTTTCCTTTGCAAGAAACATCGGAATCAGATCAAAAGCATTTTGAATTCTAGAAACCTCAGATGCCTTGAAAACCGGCTTTCCATCTTTTCCTTTTCGACGTCCAAAATCGGTTTTCATGTCAAACACAGTGTTTTGTGTAATTCGAACAGCATCCATGATATTTTGGCTTTTCACGTAAGAATGAACCGCTTTCGGAAACCCGCCTACGCAAAGATAGTTCAGAAACTTCTCTTTAAAAATACTGTGCATTGGCTCCGGCACTTCCCTCCGTTTTACGAAGTATTCTTTCAGGAGAGAAATCTGATCAACAGAAAATTCATTTGCCCAGAGGAATTCTTCAAAATCCATAGTGCACATGTGGAAGACATCCTCATAGCCTGTTGGCGCGGGTGTTTCATCACCTGTGATATATCCGTTTATCCCAAGATATGAGCCGCTGCCGATCACATCATATCTTCCATCTAATTCAAAGTTCTTGAAAGCAAGACGAGCCCTTGGGCATTCCTGTATTTCATCAAAGAAGAGCAACGTGTCTCCAGGAACGATCTTAATGGCCGGAAACCGTAGAGAAAGGTTTGAAATTAATGTGTTTACATCAAGTTTTCCATCAAAATCGGAACAGTATTCAGGATTGTCCCAAAAGTTTACCTTTACAACGTTTTTATAATTATGTTTTCCAAAGTGTTCAATGCTTCTCGTCTTGCCGCATTGGCGTATACCAACAATAAGTGCAGGAGATTTATCTTCTTTTGTTTTCCAGTCATTCAGCCATTTGTCTATTTTGCGACTCAGGTACATGCTTTAATCCTTTCTCCGTATAAAACGTTGCATCTTTAAACTTATTATACTAAATTCAGAGTGTGTTTCGACTGCAATAATACTAAATTCGGAGTGAGAATTTGCATTAATGTTTCTAAATTCGGAGCGAGTTATAAACGAATATCGGATATTTTTTCACACATGTTTATCGTCCATTCGAAAAAAGACTCCGACTATAAGAAATGAATTCATACTTGTTTCATTGAATCTTTTGCTAGTCAAACATTGCGGTAGAAAGATACCGGTCACCGGAATCCGGCAGTAATACCACAATGGTTTTTCCTGCATATTCCGGACGCTTTGCCAGCTGAATGCCAGCCCATAAGGCAGCTCCGGAGGAGATACCCACAAGAATGCCTTCCCGTTTGCCAATTTCCGCCCCGGTCTTAAGCGCATCTTCATCCGGAACAGGAATCACTTCATCATAGACACTGCGATCGAGAACACTGGGAATAAAGTTTGCGCCAATGCCCTGAATCTGGTGGGAACCAGCTGTTCCTCCAGATAACAGGGGAGAAGCTGCCGGCTCTACCGCAACCACCCGGATTGCGGCCTTTTTTTCTTTCAGGTATTTACCGGTACCGGTAAGGGTGCCTCCTGTACCTACGGTAGCGACAAAGGCGTCTACCGTTCCATCCGTATCGTTCCAGATTTCCGGCCCGGTCGTTTCATAATGGGCTTTCCAGTTGGCTGGATTATCAAACTGCGAAGGAATAAAGGCGTTACCAAGTTCTTTGGCTAATGCTTCTGCTTTTTCAATGGCTCCGCTCATTCCCTTAGCACCTTCACTTAATACGATTTCTGCACCATAGGCCTGAATCAGCTTTCTGCGTTCTAATGAGAAGGAATCCGGCATGACGATGATAACCCGGTAACCCTTGGCTGTACCAACTGACGCAAGGCCAATGCCGGTATTGCCGGAGGTTGGCTCAATGATGACAGAGCCTGGTTTCAGGATGCCGCGTGCTTCGGCATCCTCAATCATGGATCTTGCGATGCGGTCTTTGGCAGAACCGGTTACGTTGAAGTATTCCACTTTGGCCAGCAGGCGCGCGTTTAAGTGATAAGCCTGTTCAAAATGTGTCAGTTCCAGTAATGGAGTATTGCCAATCAGTTCTGATGCGGATGTTTTTATATTAGTCATAGTTTCGCTGCTCACTTTCCTCTTTATCCTACCAAATTATTGAGTATCCATACCCTGCAGTTTATTTCTGCTATGATTCAGACAGAGGATTAACTCATATGAATTCATTCTTAAGAGCGCAAATCGACAATATGATCAATACTCTGAAGGTTTTTGAGACCGGCTGTGAACTTGCCGCTAAACAGGATGACGGTATCGTTGACCGAAAGGAAGCGGCAGAACTGAAAAAACTGCGCAAGGCAACAGCGGATTACATTAAGACGCTTGAGAAAATAAAGGACTGAACTATGGACCACTTTCGTTTTGGCAATGTCATAAAGCTGTATTATGACAGACTGGAAGAAAAACAACCTTCGCAGCTGGATCTCATTGATATCTGGTTTCCTTCCCTTGTCGTAAAGGAAGAAAAGCCTGGTGTACTGGAACAGGATGAAGCTGCGTTTGAACAGAATGCGTTTATCATACACGCAGTCAGAAAACGTGGTTCTTTTTACGTTGGCAGCTCCCGTCAGGTATCACAGATTTTAGGACGGCTGATTGGTACAGCAAAGGGAAACCAGGAAAAAGAACGCAAGAACGCTTCTACCATACAGGCACATCTTGCCAGTATTCTGGTAAAGGACTTTGAACGCAAATCCAGCCTTCAGGAAAATGTACTGGAGCAGCTTTCAAAGCTAACCCCGGAAGCTCATGAAGCCTTTTATGGAGACCTCTATGACTATGTTGAAGCACTGATCAAAGAGCGGTCTGAGGCTGAAGAATATGAATTGTTGAATGATCTGTTTTCCATGGATGATGAGGTATTTGAAGGCATTCTCTATAACTGTGTATACCAGCTGAGTATCGGTACTGAAACCGCCATCGCCAATGGCTATTTGTGGCTACTTTTAGGCTCCTTCCTGCGGAATCACGCCGGACGTATTCAGCGCCTCTATGACAGTGCCTTTATTCCAGTCAACCGGCAGATGTCGGATGACGGGACACTGAGAGACAAACTGCTGTATTTACTGAGACCCGACTTCTACGAAAGCGTATATGAAGGAGATGATCTCGACTGCCGGTTTCCTGGCATCGAATGGTATTGTGATGAATGCGGCACTCACCTGAATGAACAGAAGGACTTTGATGATCATCAGCCGGAATGGATCTGTACTGTATGCGGCTATCACAACAAACTCAG
>JAFWJY010000035.1 GCA_017514525.1 Solobacterium sp.
AATGAGCATGTCGACATGCTGCTGTATGCAATGCGCAGAGTAGATGAAGGTCTTTCTCTCTGCAACATCAGTGATCTTGTCAGCGGCATCAAACTGCTCAAGCGAGTCTTTAATGAAACTCCGATGGAAGAACTTGCAGAAGTTGAAAGCAACATCTTCCGTATTCTGGAAGATACAATCCGTATGGATTACGGAAAGCTGCTGGAAGGGGATGACCTGGATGAGCTGGAGCTCGTAAAGTGGGGCATGAAGAAGAAATTCTACCGGCAGTGCCTGACGATTATTGAGTCCAGACTGCCGACTGACATGATGAACAGAGGTCTTTTCTACTATGCGATCGATGCCGAAACAAAGCAGGCTGCTTTGGAAGAGATGAACAAACTGTACTGGTCGTATCTGCCGAAAGACCGCTGGACCTTCAATGACTTGCCGCATTTCTTTATCAAGTATTACGGAAAAAACCAGATGAAGCGTAATCCGGCATCGAAGGATCGTCAGAAAGACTTCACGGAATACCGCATCCGGGAACTGGATGGAGAAGCAGAAGGTGTAATCAAGGCGTATTCCATTCTGAACGAAAACCGGAAAGAGCTGAGTGATCTTCTGTATGCGTATTACGTTCTGGGTGACGTCCGCAATAAGATCAACCATGCGGAGGCCGAGTCTTCTGAGGGAGAAACGATTGATATTCATGCGGTTTCGGAAAATATTCGCATGCTGAAAGAAGGCGTCGATCTCTTCGTTAAATCATTTGAAGCCGCAAGGGCCAAGGCAAACGAAGCACATCCGGAATCGGTTGAAACCTGGCAGATCGCACCAGAAGAACTCAAGGAATACACGGCTACCCACAGGATTTTTGACAAGAAGCCAGGCGGCAGGCCCAATAACCGTCCGCCAAGACCAAATGACAATCGCAATGGGCAGGCAGATCAGAAAAAAACGGCAGAGGGAAGTGATGTCGCTAACAAACCTGCGGAACATCACGACAGTACACCTAAACCTGCAGAAGAAAGTGATGTCGCAAACAAGCCTGCAGAACATCACGACAGCGCATCTAAACCGGCAGAACCGCATGAGAACCGTGCGATTCCGGCTCGTGTTAACAGTGAAGTGATTAAGACGGCTGTTAATTCTGGGGCCAAAAGGATTACAATTACAGTTGATATTGATGTATAAGGGAGATCAGGATTATGGAAATGGTTTACAAACTGGAAGACGGAATACTGGTAATCGATTTACCGGAACGGATTGATGCAACAAATGCAGCAGATGCAGAAGCGGAAATTGAACGTATTCGTGAACAGGGTGATGCGGATGCTATTCGCTTTGATGCCTCTGGAATGAATTATATTTCCAGTGCAGGACTGCGCGTCATCATAAAAGTTGTAAAACAGGGAAAGAACGTAACCGTCATCAATGTATCTCCTGAAGTATATGATGTGTTCAAGGTTTCAGGATTTACAAACTTCATTGACGTTGAAAAAGTGTAGTATCAAATCTTCTGTTAACGGCCTTCGGGCCGTTTTTTCTGAACTTTCATGAGCGAATGCGTTGGAAGAATATTATAATTACTTTAATTATGAGAAATCGTATTAGCAAAAACCTGTTGAAACTGATCAGTGCCGTCTCTATGACATTCTGCATGTTAAGTGACGGCATTTTAACGGTATCTGCAACAACGTCAACAACGGATCGTACAAAAGAGCAATGGTATTTTTACGAAAACGAAGAAAAAAAAGGGGTAGCCTTCCCGGACTGGAACAGCAAAGATAGTAAAGGTGTTTATAAACAGAATATTGACAGCCGAAAGAATGCGGTCATTGCCGTTGTCGACTCTGGTATCGACTACAACCATGAAGATCTTTTTGGTGTTATGTGGAAAAAACCGAATGATTCCGTTGGTACTAAACTGACAGAACTTGGCTTTGGAGACTATGGTATTGATACTGTTGATGTAGACCCGGATCCAATGGATGACAGAGGCCATGGCACGCATGTGGCAGGTGTCATTGCGGCACAGTGGAACGGTATAGGTGTCAGTGGTGCGCTGAATGGCGTAAAACTGATGGCTGTTCGGGCTACAGGCACAGATATTAAAGCTGTTTGC
>JAFWJY010000036.1 GCA_017514525.1 Solobacterium sp.
CTACTTCGGCACCATGCTGGTAAAGATGGGTGTTGCGGACTGTCTGCTTGGCGGCGCAACCTATAGTACAGCGGATACAGTTCGTCCTGCGCTTCAGATCATTAAGACAAAGCCGGGAAATACAATCGTCAGCAGCTGCTTCATTCTTGTCCGTCCGTCTGCGACTGGTGAAAATGAAGTACTGGCAATGGCAGACTGTGCGATCAACATCAAACCGTCTGAAGATGAACTCGTAGAAATCTGCGGTGAGACCATTGAATGTGCAAAGGTATTCGGCGTTGATCCGAAAGTCGCATTCCTGTCTTACTCCACGCTTGGCTCCGGCAAGGGCGAAGATGTTGAGAAGATGCGTTCCGCAGCTGATAAGGCAAAGGCAAAATTCCCGAACACACCGATCGAAGGTGAACTGCAGTTTGACGCAGCCGTTGCGCCGCGCGTTGCCCGCACAAAGTGCCCTGGCAACCCGGTTGCTGGTTATGCCAACACCTTTATCTTCCCGGATATCAATGCCGGTAATATCGGATACAAGATTGCACAGCGCATGGGTAACTTTGAAGCTTATGGCCCGATCCTGCTTGGTCTCAATGCGCAGATCAATGACCTCTCCCGTGGCTGCAACGCCCTCGAAGTCTATTCCATGGCAATCATCACTGCTGCATTAAGCTGAATTATGGAATGCAGACGCTGCGGAAAATCGATTCCGGAGTACGCGTTTAAATGCCCGTACTGCGGACGGCGCACGCAGAAAGGCTGGGAGGAAGAAGGCAGGAAGGCACTGAAACCGGTGACCAGCCTGCTTAAGAAAATCCGACACAACTGACCGCCCAGAATTGAACGTACACTTGAAACAGAGGGAGACATCCTTCTGTTTTTATGAACCGGTTCTGCAATCAGAACATTTCATAAATATCATTTACGAATGACATTACGGTATGTAATACTTTAGTTATAAGGAGAAAACGAGTATGGAAGAAAGGAAATGCTTAAGGAAGAAGAAGTAACGAAGGTAAGCGGCGGCTATAACGAAGGCGATATCGTACATGATTACTGCCCGTGGTGCCAGTGCGATGCGACAGGCGTCTTTACAAAGAAGGATCCGTCTGCAATCGGCGGATATCAGATCAAGATGGTCTGTGGTTCCTGCGGCAAAACTTTCTACCACTGCTACGCATAATCATAATTTGCAGCCTCAGACTTCAGAATACAAAAACAAGGTGGAAATCAGATGCTTGGTTTCCACTTTTTTCAATGGAAGCCTTGTAAAAATCAATGTGAAATAGCCTGACTGTTACCGTTTTTTACACAACTTTTGAAGAGAGCCTCCTCATGTCTGTCCTTAATAATATATATAAATGTGCTATGATAGTTGGCATGCGGACTATCTATGATCTGACACTTCCACAGATGGAAGAACTGTTAAAATCGCAAGGACAGAAACCGTACCGTGCGAAACAGATATACAGCTGGCTGTACCGGAAGCGAGCGGAAGATTTTTCCGAAATGACGGATCTTCCTGCAGCACTGATTGAAGCCCTGAAACAGGACTATACATTGATGCCGGTCACACTGCTGGAAAAGCAGGTGGCACGTGACCGCACTGCCAAGTACTTGTTTCAGCTTTCAGACGGCGCAACGATTGAAACCGTTCTGATGCATTTTAACTTTGGCAAAAGCGTCTGTGTTTCCTCACAGGTCGGCTGCAACATGTCCTGTGCATTCTGTGCGTCCGGACTTCTGAAGAAGCAGCGGGATCTTACCGCCGGGGAAATGGTTGCCCAGATCCTGTTTATTCAGAAGGAACTGGATGCAGAAGGCGAGCGTGTCGACAATATCGTTGTCATGGGAACAGGGGAACCGTTTGACAATTATGAGAATGTCCTGGACTTCTGTGCCATTGTCAACAGCGACCATGGACTTTCCATCGGGGCACGCCATATTACGATCAGCACCTGCGGCATCGTTCCCCGCATTGAAGACTTTGCCAAAGGGCACTATCAGTACAACCTTGCCATCTCGCTCCATGCGCCGAATGACGAACTGCGCCGAAAGCTGATGCCGGTTGATAAGGCTTATCCGCTGGATCAGCTGATGAGAGCCTGCGCTCCTACAGTGAAGACAATCACCGTCGTCTGACGTTTGAATACATTCTGCTCAAAGGAGTCAATGACTCGGATGATCATGCCAGAGAACTTGCCAAACTGGTCCATGGCATGAATGCCTATATCAACCTCATTCCCTACAACGAAGTGGATGAGAATGGCTTTAAAACAACCGATGAGCGGACCGCATTGCGCTTCTATGATGTCATTATGAAAAATGGCGTCAAGGCAACGCTGCGTTCCAAACACGGTGACGATATTGATGCCGCATGCGGACAGCTGCGTGCGCGGCATGAAAGGAATTCGCAATGAAATACTTTGGTTTGACAGACCGCGGGAGACTGCGGAAGACAAATCAGGATAGTTATACGATTGCCTCCAACCGGGCCGGAGATGTTTTTGCGGTCGTCTGCGATGGCATCGGCGGCGGCAAGGGCGGTGATATTGCCAGTCGTCTGGCTGTGACGCATTTCTCCATGGCGTTTTCCAACAACGAGGGTTTTAAGGATGACCAGCAGGTGAAACGCTGGCTGGAGATCGAGATCCCGGCTGCCAATGAGGAGATATTCCGTACCGGACAGCGGTCCCCGGAACTCAAAGGTATGGGGACAACCCTGACCGGCGTGATGATTACCTCTGTCGGACGGTTTGTGATCAATGTCGGTGACAGCCGTACCTATGCGTACTATGCGGATGACACCATGAAGGTTCTGACAACCGACCATACGCTGGTCAATGACATGTTACGACATGGAGAACTGACGCCGGAAGAAGCGAAGAACTATCCGCGCAAGAATGTTCTGACCAATGCGCTAGGCGTATGGGAGAAATCCCGCTTTGATGTGGAACGGCATGATGAAGCGGTGAACGGCTTTCTGATCTGTTCCGATGGTCTGCATGGCTATGTCGATGAGGAAGTCATCCGTTCAATCGTTTTGAACCGGATGATGGATCCTGCATTACGCGTAAGGCGCCTGTATGCAGAGGCAATGAATGCCGGCGGATTTGACAACATTACTGCGATTCTGATTGACTTGGAAGGAGATGAGACCTATGGCAGATAATCTCATCGCAAATCGTTATGAAGTATTCCAGCACATCGGCCAGGGTGGCATGGCGGATGTTTTCCTTGCGGTCGATACGATTCTGAACCGTCAGGTAGCAGTCAAGATCCTGCGCAGCGAACTGTGCACGGATGCAGTATCCGTACTGCGTTTTGAACGGGAAGCTCAGGCCGCAACAGCACTGGCCCATCCGAATATTGTTGAAATCTATGATGTAGGCGAATACAAAGGACATCACTACATCGTTATGGAATATGTCTCCGGCAAGCCGCTGAAAAAAGTGATTCAGCAGCGCGGGGGACTGCTCACCGAAGAAGCGATTGATATTATGAAGCAGCTGACTGCAGCGACCGGTGAAGCTCATCGCCGCGGCATCATTCACCGTGATATCAAACCGCAGAACGTCATTGTCAAATCTGATGGCTCGATCAAGATGCTGGACTTCGGCATTGCCCTGGCGAAGGGCTCGATGCAGTTGACGCAGGCTAATAATGTGATGGGCTCGGTACACTACCTTGCGCCGGAACTAGCCAAAGGCGAACCAGCTTCTCCGCAGTCAGATATCTATGCGCTTGGCATCGTGTTATATGAAATGCTGATTGGGGATGTGCCGTTCAAGGCGGAACAGGCTGTTCAGGTCGCTCTGATGCAGATGCATAACCCGATTCCGGATGTGCGTTCCATTAATCCGGCGATTCCGCAATCGGTTGAAAACATTGTCATCCGCGCAACGGCCAAGAACCCGGAGCTGCGTTATTCCTCCTGCAATGAGATGCTGGAGGATCTGCGTACCTGCCTGCGCCCGAACCGTCGGAATGAGCGCAAAATCAATCTGGATTATAACGAGCGTCTGCTGGAGTATGAACGCCGCAGAGGCAATACGCAGGCGACCCACACGATCACACAGCCCGTGCACCAGCAGCCGGTACAGCAGGCTGCTCCTGCACCGGCAGAACCAGTTGTACATAAAAAGGAAAAGGCGAAACAGGCTGTCAACATGCGCAAGGTGGATCCGGAACTTGCGGAAACAACAGCCCGGACCTTTGAGAATGTAAAACCGGCACGGCCGAAGGAAATCAAGGAAGTACAGGATCGTACGTTTAATTCTGCGATTCAGCAGTCCACGCCATCCACCGGAAACAAGATTCTTCATGGTGTTTTGATTGTGCTTCTGGTGCTGCTGGCCCTCAGCGGATTATATTTCGGACTGAATGCCTCCGGTATTTTGAACCCGCAGCCAAAGCTTGTTGAAGTGCCGGAAATCCTGGGCAAGACTCTGACGGACGCCAAGGCAATGTGCACTGACAGCAGTCTTGTACTCGATACCACAAATGTGGAATATACGCTGACAGAAAATGTCGAAAAGGGACAGATCATTTCCTGTGAACCGAATGTCGGTGAAGAAGTGGAGAAGGGCAGCCGCGTCAAGGTTGTCGTTTCCTCCGGTATTGGCGTACAGGTGGCAGATTACAGCGGCCGCAATGTCTCTGAGGTTATTCGTGAACTCTCCGAGTTCCCGTATTTGAAAGTGACGACCAAAGAAGAAGAAAGTGACACGGTAGCCCCCGGCAATATTATCCGGCAGGAGCTTCTGGAACCTGGGACGATGTTCAATCCGAACAGCGTCAGTGAGATTGTGTTTGTTTACGCAAGCTATCCGACGATCACAATTCCAAGTGAAATCATCGGTATGCCGGTTGAAGACGCTGCCTCCATTCTTGAGGCGATGGGCGTGGAAGTGTTCTCTTCGACGCTGGATACGTCGAATCTTTCGGAAGAAGAGATTGCCAATTTAAATACCGGCGTCGTGATCCGCAGTGATCCGGAAGCCGGCAGTGAATATACGCAACGCGAAGAAAACTATGTGGTTCTTTACTACTATCGATCGGAGGACGCGATGATCGCCCGGATCGTACGTATCGTCTCCAAAGACTATACGGTGCAGTTTGAGGATGGCAGCCGTGCTCTTGCGGTAGCCATGGGCAAGCTGCGAAAAAATGAATCACCGGTCGTGGGAGATCTTGCGGACGTGCAGATGTTCCATGGCGTATGGGGAATCCAGAAGGTTCTTCCCCGTCATAATTGTCTGATCCGCCCGGCGTGTGCCAATGTGGATCAGGCACTCATTGTCATGTCGGTCAAAGACCCGGATTTTTCAACCGCGCTCATTGACCGTCTTTCTGTATTGATCACCCATGCCGGAATCACACCGCTGCTCTGCGTAACCAAATGCGACCTTGGCATTACAGATGCGGTTGAAGATATGATCCAGGAATATGAGAAAGGGCCGATGAAAGTGATCCGCACAGCCAAAGACCATCTGAACCGGGAAGTGGAATCCATCTTCCGGGATAAGGTGACGGTTCTGACAGGACAGAGCGGTGCGGGCAAAAGCACACTGCTGAATGAAATCAATCCGGAGTTTCGCCTCGAGACTCAGGAAATCTCCAAAGCCCTTGGCCGCGGGAAGCACACGACAAGACACAGTGAGCTTCATGAAGTGGCAGGGGGGCTCGTTGCCGATACTCCTGGCTTTTCTTCCCTGGACTTCGCACATCTTTCGATCAAGGATGTGGATGATGCCGTACCGGACTTTTTGCCGTTTATCGGAAGTTGCCGGTTTAATGACTGTGTTCATGAAAATGAGCCGGACTGTGCAATCAAGCAGGCAGTTCAGGATGGGAAGATCCCGCAGCGACGATATGACAATTATCTTGATATACTGAAACTGGTACGAAACCGGAAGGAGAGCTGGTAACACTATGGCAAATACGATTGTAGCTCCATCGGTATTATCCCTGGATTATTCCAGAATGACGGAACAGCTGAATGAGGTCAACGAGAGCGGTGCCGAGTGGCTTCATTTCGATGTGATGGACGGACACTTTGTCCCAAACTTGACATTTGGCCCGGATATTCTGAAGGGGTTCCGCAAAGGCAGCGATCTCTTTATGGATGTCCATGTCATGATTGAAAAACCGCTGTTCTTTGCGGAGAAGTTCATCTCTGCCGGAGCGGATAATTATACGTTTCATTATGAAGTGATGGACGATGAGGACTCCATTCATCAGCTGGCAGGCATTATTCATGCCCATGGAAAGTCAGCCGGCATCTCCATCAAGCCCGATACGCCGGTAACGGTGCTGAAGCCATTCCTGAAAGACTTTGATGTATTTCTCATCATGTCGGTAGAACCGGGATTTGGCGGTCAGAAGTTTATACCGGGCAGTATCGATAAGATCCGCACCCTGCGGCAGTGGCTGAATGAAGCGGGACTGAAGGCGCATGTTGAAGTGGATGGCGGCATTAATGAAGTAACCGCAAAGCTGGTCAAGGAAGCCGGCGCGGATGTGCTGGTTGCGGGTTCTTATATCTTTAAGCAGAATATCAAAGAGGCGGTGATGTCCCTTGCGTGATTGTGTCATATTTCTGAAACTGGCAGATAAGGTGCCGGATCTCAAAGACGTTGATTATATCGGTGCGGACAAAGGGGCGCTGTTTCTCGCAAAGAAAAAGATCCGCATGGCATTTTCCATCGGAGATTTTGACTCCGTATCGGAAAATGAACAGAGCTGGATCGAACTGTACAGTGATGAAGTGATTGCCCTGAATCCGGTCAAAAACAACAGTGACTCGGAAGCGGCAGTTGATGAAGCCGTACGCAGAGGCTATCGCATGATCTATATTGTCGGAGCGACTGGCGGCCGGCTCGACCATGAGATCGTTAATATCCGTCTTTGCTGGAAGTATCCGGATCGGGTCATTCTGCTGGATGATCAGAACCGCTCTGTGGCACTTGGCGAAGGGGCACACCGGATCCAGAAAAACGGTTATCAGTATCTTTCGCTGTTTGCGGAAAATGAGAGTGAGATCAGCCTCAATGGCTTCAAGTATGAACTGGATCACCGCGTCATTACGGAACGGGATCTGTATGGTCTGTCCAATGAGCTGACTGGCGAGACCGGAGAGATCTATGTACACCGCGGCTCCATTCTGGTCATTCAGACGAGTGACGGAGCAGGCAGATAAGCAAAAAAAAAGGGACCCACCTGGATCCTTTTTTATTTCCTTATCCTTCGACAGGGGCTGCAGTCTTTTTTGCTTTAGCGCCGCCTTTGAGCGTCTTCAGAGCACGCGCGGAGACCTTAACGGTCTGCGGCTTGCCGTCAACCATAATATGTACTTTCTGCAGGTTGACATTCCACTTGCGACGAGTCGCACGCAGGGAATGAGAACGTCTGTTTCCTGACATCGGTTTCTTTCCGGAAATCTCACAAACTCTGGACATGACCACACCTCCATTTCTGACAATGCTTGACTAGAATAGCATGATTGATCTCTAAATGCAACACTGCATTTTTGCCCGAACCATGCAGTACAGAATCCCTGTGTAATAGATAAGATATTTTAAAAAGCGCATATGTAGGAATGAGTTGTGCTAAAATACTTCTGTTACGCAAGGAGCTTTTGTGATGAACGATAAACAGATTTATGCGGCACTGGAAATTTCGGATCATGAAGTACGCATGATTATCGGGGAGTTCTTCAACACCCGGTTTAATATTATAAAAGTAGAACGGATTCCATGCGCAGGCCTTTCTGCCCGCGGCGTCGAGGATCCCGAAGCAATCAAGGACGCTATTAACAAAGCCTGCATTGATGCGGAAAAGATGATCAGTGCGAAGATTGAACGCGTCATTCTTGGCATGCCAAGTGCCAATATGAAGCGTTATTCCCTGAAGTCTTCCGTCATGGTACAGGGGTTTGACGGCACCGTTACGATTGAGGATATCCGCGCTGCCATCCGCAAAGCGGAACAGGTCAACATCGGCAAAAACTACGCGCTGATTCAGACCGTATGCGTCAAATACACCGTCAACGGCATCTCCAGCCGCCGTATTCCGATCGGGGAGAAGGCAAGCGAGCTGACGATTGATATCGATCTGCTCTGTGCAGACCGCCGGTTCAGTTTTGACCTTGTCAACTGTGTGGAACAGACCGGACTCCATGTCATGGATCTGTATCTTGATATCTTTGCGGTTGCCAAGGAAGCGGCGCTGTTTGAACAGGCTGTCGATCAGAATGTCATCGTCCTGAAGATGGAACGTGAAAACACCACTCTGGGTCTCATCACGCATGGCCGGATCAACTCTGCCATGATTCTGGATGAAGGTCTTGGCACCATTGCCGGTGCGGTTGTTGAAACCTATGGCTTAAATACCGTAGATTCATGTGAGCTGGTAAAATACAGCGCACAGCTGAATAAACGCGCCTATACCGACAATCCGGTCTATATCTGGCAGGATGGTTCGGATGCCCGCAAAATCACAGAAAAAGAGCTCTGTGAATGCATTCGCCCGAAGGCGATTGGCTGGGTTGCCTCCATTGAAAAATTATGTAGGCCAATCTTGCAAGCAGGAAAGACTGCTGTTATTATTACAGGCGAAGGCGGTGAAATGCAGGGCTTTTCAGAGTTGCTGCAGGAAGCGCTCAAGTGCGAGGTCAAGAATTATATTCCTGAGACACTCGGCGGCAGAAACGCAGGGTTATCAGCGTGCCTCGGGCTTTTCTACGCTTATAAGGACAGACAACCTATTACCGGATATACCGATAACAGTCTGGATATGGAAGCCTTCATCAAATCCGTTTCCTATCGTGAAAAGAAGGAAATGGGAAACACAGGTGAAGAAACAATTTCAAAGAAACTGAAGGGAATGTTCTTTGAGGCGAAGAAGTAAGAGAGGAATCGAATATGGCAGATTTGATGTATAACCAGGTAGCTAGAATCAAGGTATTTGGAATCGGCGGCGCTGGTGGAAATGCGGTGAACCGCATGGTTCAGGAAGGCGTACAGGGTGTTGAATTCTATATCGCCAATACGGATCTTCAGGCACTGGACATTTCTCCGGTTCAGAATAAGATTCAGCTTGGTAAAGCTGGCCTTGGTGCAGGCGGAAATCCTGATAACGGACGCAGAGCTGCAGTTGAAAGTGAAGACGAGATCCGCAAGGCAATGGAAGGAACCGATATGGTATTCCTGACAGCTGGTCTTGGCGGCGGAACCGGTACCGGCGCATCCCCGATGTTTGCGAAAATCGCAAAGGAACTCGGATGCCTGACGGTTGGCATTGTCACAAAGCCATTCAACTTTGAAGGCAAGAAGCGTATCATCCAGGCAGAACAGGGTCTGGAACA
>JAFWJY010000037.1 GCA_017514525.1 Solobacterium sp.
GGAACAGCTTCATTTTCTTTACATTCGTCCCGTTTACATAAGGCGACGCAGCTTCTTTAATTTCTTTGGGGAACATGACACTGTATTCCTGCGGCCAGAGGGTAAACCCCAACACTACGACTGCGTTAAACAATGCTGACATGGCGATTCCGTCCAAAATAGTTCTCGGCCAATTCATTTGGAAACATCCTCCCGTTTAACCATGCCGGTTCTGATAAAAGCAGCGTATATCGCAAGTGGTCCTGCTCTCATCATCCCACCCCTTCTTAACAAAGATGATTTCAGGCGGACCTTATCTTCAAAATGGTTCATTCTCCCAGGGTAAGGTCATTCGGAAACGATCCGATCTCTGTGCCGGAAATTGTCATCTGCCAGGATTACCGGATCAGGCGATTTCCATAAATTCGTCAATTGCGTTTAATACAGGAATGGCATACTCCTTTGTTCCAAGAAGCCATTGTTCATGCTGCATATCGAATTCTCGAATCTCCGGCTCACGGAAATACTTTCTGTATCGTTTCAAATACTTTTCACCCATCTTGTTTGCATATATGAAATGTACTTTCGTGTTCTCCACATGGATATCTTCATCCAGCCAGGTAAGCAGGTCGGAATAATACTCATTTTTTATGGACTCAGGACTGAACTTTTCAAAACACGCCATAAACTGATTGGCTGTCTCATCATCCATTTCAAAGAACTCTTTCAGCTTCTCCCTGGTTCTGGCTCTCTTTTTTTCGCTCTTTGTAAAACTTGTCAGAAGCGGAACTACCAACTTCGACTGCAGCCACGCACCGAATCTGCTGCACTGATCAAGATCCGGACTGCCAAAAATGCCGTGATCCAGATGAACGTTCCGCCGCTGGATCAGCTGTCCGACAAAACTGCCTCCAAGAGATGACCCCAATGCGCCATCAATTCTGCCGTCATAGTTCTGCCGAATATACTGTTCGATCTTTTCCGTAACCGTAATCATATCGGGAAAGATTTTCTCACTTCCATCAAAGCCGTCATAGTTCACACAAACCAGATGATACTTCTCTGCCAGGTTTTTCAGGACAGAGCCAAAATTCGTCTGATAATCGCAGGCTGTTCCCGGAAGCAGAAACAGAACTTTTCCGGTCATTTTTCCCATTTCATCAAATTGCATATTTATTATTCTTTCCCCTGTCTCTGATAAAACCATCAAGAGTCCATGTCATTCCGGCAATTTTCCTCTTGATACCTGCAGGATCAGCTCCACTTACAGAAACAGCGAAGCGATGTGATACACGATACAGGAAAGCACCAGTGCACTGCCGATATAGAACAGTGCCACACGGGCAGTCCATCTCAGGGAATGAGATTCACGGTAAGTAGTAGTCAGTGCCATTACGCAGGGCACATTGAATGTACAGGCAAAGAGGAAAGCCAGTGCCTCGGGCTTTGAAATCGTCTGGGTCATGCTTAACGCAAGAGCTGCACTGTCCGCAGCAGCAGTCTTGGAAAAGAAGGTTGCTTCAAGCAGGCCGCCCTGTCCTACAAACGCCGCATTCAATACACCAAGCACCGCTTCCTTGGCAAACGCAGAACTGAGGAATGCCATAAACGTCTGCCATCCAAGCCCAAAGAAACGTGTTACCGGTTCGATAAAGGTGCCGACGCGGTATAACAGGCTGTCCTGAATACTGCCGCTGGAGCTGAACGCAAAGATATAAAACACAAGCGACACCAGCGTGACAGTTCCCAGCGCGCGTTTAAAGATATCCAGAGCTTTCATAAACGCTTCTTTCAGAATGTGTTTCCAGTGTGCCTTGTGGTACGGCGGAAGTTCCATGATCATTCCGCTCCGGTTCTCCTTCGGCGCAAGCTGACTTCCGAAAATCTTTGAAACGATCCACATCATCAGCACCATATAGAGAAGAATCGCCATGCACACAAGAAGTGTTCCAATCGGTCCGAAAAACATAGCGGAAATCACAGGGATCACTCCCCAGATTGCGCCGCAGGGAACCGCCCATACCACGGCCATCGCCAACATCCTCTGACCCCAGTTATCCATGATACGGGTCCCGCATGCACCGCCGATGGTACAGCCAAAACCCATGAGTACCGGACAGATTGCCTTACCCTGAAGGCCCAGCCGTGAGAGCACACCATCAAATTGATAGGCGGCCCGGGCAAGGAACCCAATCTCCTCCAAATAACCAAATGCCAGATTGACACCAAAGACGAAACTGGCCATCGAGAGGGTAAAATAGATTACATTCGGCAGCATCATGGAAAAAACCGATACGAGCCAGGGATGTACATTCCATCCTGTGAGCAGTGAAGAAACAGGTTCGTAGAGCAGCCGCGGAATCATCTGAGCAATACTCATAACAGGAACGCATACGATCATGGCAATCAGAAATGCGACAAGCACAATGCCAAGGCACAGGAACTTTCCTTTCACAGGACTTGTGGCAAGCTGATCGAATTTTGACAATTTATAAACTGGAGAATTTGTGCGTGTTACTCCATCAAGCATATTTGCAATCCAGCTGTATTTCGCCTGGCTCTGTGAGTGTACCGCTTCTGCCGAATCAATACTGCCCGGGGCTTCCGGGGCTGATGCCAGTTTATGAGGTGTATCAAGTTCGCGGGCAAACAGTTCCTTCAGTTCCTCGTATCCTGCATTCTCTGCGGCAATGAAAGGCAGAACAGGAATCCCCAGGCGCTGTTCCAGCAGCTTGTGATCAATCTCCTTTTTCTGCGCCTTTGCGACATCCATCATGTTCAGAAGCAGAACAGCAGGTTTATCCAGCGATGCGAACTCCGCAACCATAAACATACTGCGCTCCAGCTGTGAAGCATCGACAAGAATACAGATCAGATCAGCCTTGCCGCTTCGTATATATTCGACTGTAATAATCTCCTCATCCGAATTTCCCGAAAGACCATAGCTGCCTGGAAGATCCGTCACCGTATAACGTGTTCCTTTGTATGTATAAAACCCATCGTTTTTCTCTACGGTCTTCCCCGGCCAGTTTCCCACATGCTGATGAGATCCTGTCAAAGCATTGAAGACGGTAGACTTGCCGGAATTCGGCTGCCCTAAAAGTGCAATCGATTTATTCATGCCGTTTTCACCTCAATCCTTTCCGCATCTTCACGGTTAATCGCAATCAGCGTCTCTCTTAGATAAACCAACACCGGCATCTTTCTGTCATTACGCACGGTCTGGAATGCTGTGCCCTCCGTGATACCGATGGATGTCACACGGTTTGCAAAGTGCACATCTCCGCTGATTCCGATGATCACTCCATTTTGATTCGGTTTTGTCTGAGTCAGATTCATAAACAATCTCCTTTCCGACAGGTCCTGCAGCTGCTTTGTCCGGAGCAGCCGCAGCAGCATCTCCCCTGCTGTTTCTGTTTGATCTTGCTTCTGAGGATGAAGAAAATAATCAGTATCACCGCAAGCAGAAGCACAATGGACGCAATATTCTGCGCCACCCAATTAATCATCAGCCAAGTCCCCCTTAACCAAATGTTAGTTATATCTAACCGAAGCCAAAAAAAGAATACCGTGTATGGCTGTCTGGTGAATCGAATCTTCAGCTGTAGCCAAAACAACGGTTAGAAATAACTAACTGAATTGTACCTTAAATTCCCGTGAAATCAAGAAGGCAGTTGTTTGCAATTTGCATACAACTGCGCACTTCTTCTCTTGATTGTGGCCCGGTAAATCCTTGGATTTGACGTTTGTGGTATTCCTTTGTTTTGCAGTTTTCCCAGAAGGAAACGATCACAGAGCAAGGAATGAAGCATTACGCACTCTCATTACAATGACAATATGCGTCAATCTGATAAGAGCGGCTGTATTTTCTTAGGACGCAGAATAAACAGCGTCGGCAGAAGATAAAGAGCCATATAGATCAGTGTTTGTCTTGCAAAACTCTGTGGACTGACACTAGGTGAAACCATAGCTGACAGCGGCACACCGCTAAACCGTCCATAAACAATCATGCCCGCCAGGTCATACAGTCCATGAAGCAAGATATTGAACCAGAGGTTTTTACCAGTCCGGA
>JAFWJY010000038.1 GCA_017514525.1 Solobacterium sp.
AGCCTCAAGTCCGATCCGTGTTAGAAACGTCTGGATTTATTCAGCTGTTTTCTATCAAAGATGATCTGCAGTAACAGACCGGAGGTAATCCTGTCTGCTGCCCAGACTCCTCCGGAGTATTACGGTTTCTATTCATCTTGGAAACCGCATTCAAAAAAGATACATAACCTTCGCTAAAACAGCCATGTTGATTCATGGCCGTTTTGTTATTTGTACTCAGGAAAACTTTTGTTGTTTACTTCTGTGCCTTCCATGCCTCCGGCATCATCTCAAACGGTGCACGTTTGGAAGGATTGCCATCATTGTTTCTGTGCCATTCCTGGATCCATTCATACCGCTTGCGGCAGGCTGCTTCTTTCCCCTGATCCGTTGGATGATAATACTGTTTCCCTATCAGCACATCCGGCATGCACTGCATATCGGTAATCCGGTCCGGTGCGTTATGCGGGTACTGATAATTCTTACCATAACCAAGTTCCTTCTGCAGTTTTGTATATGCTGCTCTTACAGAAAACGGAATTGGTGCTGTGTCATATTGCCTTGCGTCTTTCTTTGCGGCTTCATAGGCGAGAAAGACAGAATTTGATTTTGGACACAGACACAGATAAACGGCAGCTTCCGCAAGATGTACCGCACATTCCGGCATGCCAATCAGCCGAACCGCTTCAAAGCAGTTGACCGCAATGTTCAGGGCATTCGGATCCGCAAGCCCGATATCTTCCGCCGCCGCATGCGTCATGCGCCTTGCAATCCAGACCGGGTCTTCTCCGCTTTCCAGCATTCTTGCCAGCCAGAACAGCGTCGCATCCACATCAGAGTTTCGCAGGCTTTCATGAAACGCAGAGATAACCTGATTATGTTCTTCGCCGCCCTTGTCATACAGCATCGACTTCCGGGTAATACAGTCACGGATTTCTTCTTCCGTTACTGTAATCACCAGATCCGTCTGGTTGCTGTTCTGCAGAATAATCTCCAGTGTATTTAATGCCGTTCTGGCATCTCCTTTGGCAAAATCCGCAATCATCGATAGCATGCCTTCCGGCATATGTACTTCAAACATTCCATAACCACGTGAATCGTTCAATGCCCGCTTCAGCAGCTCTTCGAGATCTGCCTGTTCCAGTGGGTGGAGCACGAAGACACGACATCTTGAAAGCAGCGCTGCGTTAACTTCAAACGAGGGGTTTTCAGTCGTTGCACCGATCAGAATGATTGATCCTTTTTCCACAAACGGCAGAAAGGCATCCTGCTGTGCTTTATTGAAGCGGTGAATCTCATCCACAAACAGAATGGTCTTTCTTCCTCTTGCCCGGGTCCGCTCCGCTTCTTCCATGACAGCCCGTATTTCTTTGATACCTGAAGTCACAGCCGAAAAGTTTACGAATTCAGAATTCGTGTGTGACGCAATAATACTGGCCAGTGTTGTCTTGCCAACACCAGGAGGACCCCAGAAGATCATTGAGGAAACATGATCCTGCTCAATTAACCTGCGCAGCAGTTTTCCGTCTCCCAGCAGATGGTTCTGTCCCACAAAATCTTCCAGACGTTTAGGGCGCATTCGCGATGCCAGAGGTTCGAATACCGGTTTTTCCGTATCGTCAAACAGTGATGTCTGTTCCATAGTTACCCTCAGATAAATCTTCCTGTAACACTGTCCGGACAGGCACGAATTTCTTCCGGAGTTCCGCAGGCCGTGATTCGGCCTCCGCCTTCTCCGCCTTCCGGGCCCATATCGATGATATAGTCCGCACTGCGGATCACATCGAGATCATGTTCTATTACAATGACGGTTGCGCCATGATCAATCAGTGTCTGGAATACTGCCATCAGTGTTTCCACATCCTGCGGATGCAGACCAATGGTTGGCTCATCAAACACAAAAACCGAGTCATCCTGACGCCGCCCCATTTCACTGGCCAATTTCAGGCGCTGCGCTTCTCCGCCAGACAGTCCCGGTGTTTCTTCCCCAAGGGTCAGATAGCCAAGACCCAGGTCCTTTAGGATCTGAAGCTTAGGCGCTACCGTCTTCATATCACGACAGAAAGAAAGTGCAGTATTAACATCCATGTCCATTACTTCCGGCAGTGATTTTGTTTCATTTGCTTTATTGGACAGAGGTATTTTTCTCGCGGCTCTTGCATAGCGGGATCCGCGGCATTGCGGACACGGGATATTCACATCCGGTAGAAACTGTACGTCCAGTGAAATCTGCCCCGTTCCATCACATTCCGGGCAGCGAAGCGATCCGGTGTTGTAGGAAAAGTCACCTGCTTTATAGCCAAGTGCTTTCGCTTCTTTCGTTCTTCCGTAGAGCTTACGAAGTTCATCATGCACATTGGCATAGGTCGCAACTGTAGAACGTACATTGATACCGATTGGTGTGGCATCAATCAGTTTGACATGATCGATGCCTTCCGCTTCGATCTTCTTCACATGATCTGGAAGTTTTGTTCCATTGCACAGGCTCTCCAGTGCTGGAACCAGACTCTCCAGAATCAGCGTCGTTTTACCAGATCCTGATACGCCTGTGATTACCGTCAGTCTGTTTTTTGGAATGCGGGCAGTCAGTGGTTTTACGGTATGAATCGCGCCAATTTCCAGTTTGATCTCACCATACTCAAACAGATCTGCTGTTTCTTTGTTTGTTAGCTTTTGTTTATCCCCAAGGTATTTGCCAATAACCGAGTTCGGATCAGCTTTCAGCTGCTGTACGGTGCCCTGAGCAATGACGGTTCCGCCATCAGCACCTGCCTTTGGGCCGAGTTCAATCATCCAGTCAGACTCTTTCAGAATCTGCGTATCATGATCTACCAGTACAACGGAATTGCCATCTTTCACCAGATCATGCATAACCGCATTGAGTCCGACAATATTTGCCGGATGAAGTCCAATGGACGGTTCATCCAGTACATAAAGCACACCTGTCGTACGGTTTCTGACAGCTCTTGCCATCTGCATTCTCTGCCGTTCTCCGGTGGAAAGCGTAGCGCCTGCCCGATCCAGCGTCAGATATCCAAGCCCAAGATCCATGAGCCGTGCCGCTGTTTCCAGATAAGATTCACAGATATTTTCCGCCATCTGCCGCATTTCTTCCGGCAGCGATGAAGGGACCTTCTTTACCCATTCAATAGAATCCTTCAGTGTCATCTGACATGCTTCATCCAGTGAGATTCCCATGAGTTTCGGTGCCCTTGCGGCATCCGACAATCGGGTCCCATGACAGTCCGGGCAGATGTCCTCCTTCAGGAATTTTTCTACCCGCTTCATGCCCTTTTCATCTTTCACCTTACTCAAGGCGTTCTTTACGGTCGCTACTGCGCTGTAATACGTAAAGTCCATTTCTCCGGCAGTCGCAGTATCCGCCTTTTTCGGCCGGTAGAAGATATGTTTCTTTTCCATTGGACCATCGTAAACAATTTCTTTTTCTTTCTCAGTCAGCTGGTTAAACGGAATATCTGTCCTTACTCCCATCGCAGCACAGACATCCGTCATCAATGACCACATCAGAGAATTCCACGGGGCAACAGCACCTTCATTGATCGTCAGTGTTTCATCTGGTACCAATGTGCTGCGATCTACGGTACGAACAGTACCAGTGCCGCCGCAGGTACGGCAGGCGCCCTGTGAGTTAAACGCCAGTTCTTCCGCACCCGGTCCGTAAAACTTAGCGCCGCATTCCGGACAGGTAATTTCCTGCATCAGTGCGACTTCAAACCCTGGCTTTACATAATGGCCATTCGGACAGCGGTGTGATGCCAGCCGTGAAAACATCAGGCGCAGGCTGTTCAACAGTTCTGTTCCTGTGCCGAATGTTGATCGAATACCTGGCACGGAAGGACGCTGATGCAGCGCAAGCGAAGCCGGCACGTAGCGGACTTCATCTACATCTGCCCGCGATGCCTGCGTCATTCTTCGTCGTGTATAGGTCGAAAGGGATTCCAGATACCGTCTGGAACCTTCCGCATATAAAACACCAAGCGCAAGTGATGACTTTCCCGATCCTGATACGCCGGCGATTCCAACTATCTGATTCAGCGGTACATCAACATCAATGTTCTTCAGGTTATGAACCTTTGCGCCGCGTACTTCTATTTTCTCTGGTTTTTCTCTGTCCATGTTTCGTTTACCTCATAGTGTTCGATATTTTCCAGAACCCGTTCCAGCATGGATTCAAACTGGCGTATTTCAGTTTCTGTAAAATCTCTGTAATAACAATCCGTCATATTTCGTGAAATC
>JAFWJY010000039.1 GCA_017514525.1 Solobacterium sp.
ACCCAATAAATGATCTTCATAGTATTGCAAAGCGATTTATGAGAGAGCATGGCGGATATGACAGAAGTAATCTTCAGGGTTGGATGAACCTGATATGGTTCATCCTTTCAGAACCTTATAACCGCTTTGAGAAAATCAGGAATTTCATAGAAATTGCCATTTCTACTCATAAAGTGGTGAAATATCGGGATGTCTTTCGCAAAAAAACGCGTAAGAATCCCGAAAAGCACCACCCGTCTGCAAATTAGGGCTTTTAACGTAAAAGACAGGCAACGCATTTTGGATTTTTAAAGCGGAAACAGAGAAAGTGGAGACTATAATATAGATTGACTAAAGGAGTAACTCATGGAAGTCTGGCTTTCTCATCCGATTGAAGTATCAATGGACCTCTGGACACTGGTATTCAGTCTGCTGATCTGTTTTGTGATGATCCATCAGCGCAAAGTACTGATGCGCAATTATATTCTGTTTTTCTTCTGGTTCATGCTGGATGCGGTTTATATGGTTCTGGAACTGGAATCGTACCGGCTGGAAGAATTAATGAAAATCATGCCGGTGATCCGTATTCTCTTTGTGGCTGTGACGGTCATTATTCTGCTTGTTCTTGCGATCAGTATCAGAGGCTCTATTGTCCGGGCCGTATCGCTGCGTATTAAAGAATGGCTCTATATCGGCGTGAATATGATCGGAATTCTGTTTTTCCTGCTGACAGGATTTACCCTGGTGGAGCAGTTTATTACAGCCGGTACGGAAGGGGTGACGCTCTGGCCAACGCTGATTGGATTTGTGCCGACACTGCTTGCCGGTGCCGCAGATTTTACGTATTTCAAAGCCATGCATCAGCGGCTGCGGAAATCCAATCCGCATATGATGTATGTGTTCATGATTGCGCTGTTCCTGGCAATCCTGGTCTTTATTGCATTAAAAGGAACAGCACTGGCAGGAGGCATGTTAACGATTGGCATGGTGCTTGCGTTTGTGTTCTATATGCTTTCGACCAACCGGACAAAGGAATCAACGATCATCCGCAAAGAAATCATTGTCAAGGATGAAGACAGAGGTCCGGAAATGGCGCCGACATCCACCATGGAACTGGATCGTCTGGATGAGATTCTGTCCATCAAGAAGGAAGAGGCGAAGGAACCGGAAAAAGTACCCGCATCCCAGCCGGCATCGGAAAATACCACATTGCTGGATCTGAATCCGCACTTTATGTACAACACGCTGAATTCGGTTTATTACCTGATCGATCAGGATCCTTCTCAGGCCAAGAATACCGTAGAGGAACTCTCGGACTATATGAAGGGAAAGATCTCTCTGGCAAAGACCGATCACATGATTCCCTTTGAGAACGAGCTGGAACTGGTAAAGAGCTATCTGTCCATTCAGGAGCTCCGTTATGATGATCTTCTCCATGTCCGCTATGATCTGCAGTGCAACGGGTTTCTGATTCCGCCACTGTCACTGATCACCCTGGTGGAACATGCGGTAAACAGTGTCATTGCCCGCAACATGGAAAACGGTGAGATCCGCATCGCAACCTCACAGGATGACTTATGCAATCACATCAGTGTTGCGTATTCGACAAAGCCGGGCGAACGTATTGATAAGGCGGAACTGTATAAAGAAAACCCGGAACTCCAGGAGATCCGGGGGAAGCTGGAACAGTACTGCCGCGGCGCAATGGAAATCCTGCCGGAAAGCGATCGTGTCGTTCTGGCAGTGTATGTACCGCTGCGCAGCAGTGAAGGCTGAGCTACTGCCGACGGCGGCGATTCCGGCGAATGCGGTTGATATGCCGTTCATAATCACCGCTGTGAATCAGTTCATATAACAACAATTGCGAAAAGGTTGAAACAGAGCAGGAATAAAATCCTGCTTTTTCTTCGAACACGTTTAACCATTTCATAGGCAGGATCATATAACCGATACGTACAGATGGGGCAATGGTTCTGGAAAACGTATTAAGGTAGATCACATGATAATCCGGCTCCATCGCAAACAGCGTATCGGCAGGTTTGCCGGACAGCGTAAACTCGCTGTCATAGTCATCTTCAATCAGGATCCGGTCATGGTTGACTGCCCAGTCCAGATATTCTCTTCGCTTGGACGCATCCGCAGTAATGCCGGTCGGCCAGCTGTGAAACGGAGTGATATGGAGCACATCGGCTTTTGTCCGCTTCAGCTCTTCGGAGCGGATGCCGTTATTGCCAAGTTTCAGAAGATCGAGTTCAACCCCATTGGAGCGATATACGTTCTGAATCGTTTCATAGGATGGATCTTCCACGCCATACAGCAGATCTCTTCCAAGCAGTACAACCAGTAGCCCATACAGATATTCACTGCCGCTGCCAATCAGGATCTGTTCCGGTTTTACGTGAATCCCGCGGCTCATTGCCAGATGCGTGGCAATCGCATTCTGCAGTAACGGATGCCCATGCGGCGGACTTTTTACTAAAATCTCTTCCTGATATTCTGAGACAACACGACGGATGGTGCGGGCAATGACGCTGAACGGGAAGCTGTCTTCCGGCAGTTTCTCCGGTATCGTATAAACCGCATCGAGTTCCTCTGTAACCGGTAAGACGGTATCGGAGCGATAGGAAACAAATAATCCGGCCCGTTCTTTTGGTTCTATATAGCCTTCTTCATTCAGCAGCTCCAGCGCATGTTCAATCGTCACAAGGGAAAGACGGTACTGGGAACTGATGGATCGCTTGCTGGGAAGCTTGGATCCATACGGATAGGTACCGTCGGTAATGGCATTGCGCAGCTGCTGGTACAGCTCTAGATAGGCAGGTATCTTCTTTTTCATCTGGTCTTATAAAATTCTTTCAAACTGGTCTTTTACATAATACCACCTTCGGCCTATCATGGTTAGAAAAAGAAGGGGAAAGAATTATGAGTGAAACAACCGTTAAAAAGACAGACCGCACAAGAGTTCTGACATTGACCGCACTGTTTACCGGTATGAACATTGCGCTGAGCTCTTTTGGCATTCCGGTGCCAGGCGGACATCTGTATCTCAATGATATTGTTATTACCGCGGCAGCCTTACTGCTGGATCCGATTGATGCCTTCATCGTCGGAGGCGTTGGCGCATTTCTGGGAGATCTGCTGTTCTATCCGACACCGATGTTTGTCTCGCTGGTAACGCATGGCTTACAGGCTGTTGTCATCAGTCTGGTTGCGCATCGGACAAACGATGAACATGCGTTGAAGCCAATGATCCTTGCGGCAGTACTCGGCGCATTGATCAATGTGGTTGGCTATACAATTGGCCGTGCCTTTGTTTATGCGACACCAGAGGCTTCCTTGCTGAAGTTTCCGTTCCAGGTTCTGCAGGCAGGAGTAGGCGCCGCATTAGGCGTATTCCTGGTTCACCGTCTCGATCTAAAGACACAGGTCAAACGTTTACTGCATTCCTGATCGGTTGTGCTGTAAATGGTGACGGTTCTGGTCTACAATGTAGCGTATGAAAAAAGCGCTGATGATAGGCTCGACCGTAGCCGATATTCTGATTCATGTAGATCATCTTCCATCGCTGGAAGAAGATGTGGAACCCACTGGCCAGACGATGTCGTTAGGCGGGTGCTGCTTTAATGTTTCAAATATGCTGTCAGTTTTTAAGGTGCCGTATACCTTGTTTTCACCAGTTGGAAGCGGGCTGTACGGTACTTTTATTCGCGAGGAACTGCGGAAAAAGGGAATGGAGCCGGTGCTTGAGACAGATGCGGAAAACGGCTGCTGCTACTGCATCGTTGACGCCGATGGTAATCGGACATTCATGGCGCTCCATGGAGCCGAGTATCTGTTCCAGAAAGAATGGTTTGACGCCCTGGAAACGGATGCTTATTCCGATGTTTATATCTGCGGTCTGGAGATTGAAGACAAAACCGGAGATGTTATTACAGAATTTATTCAGCGCAATTCCCATCTGAATATTTACTTTGCGCCAAGCGCCAGAATCATGCATATTCCGGATCATCTGATGAATGCGCTGCTGGACGCTTCGCCAATCATGCATCTGAATCGCACAGAGGCAATCCTCTGGCTGACTTCCCAGGGACATGCATGCCAGAATGACAATACAAACACCCTGTGTCGTTTGCTGTATGAACGTACGCATAACACAGTGATTATTACGGATGGTGCAGACGGTGCATATGCGTACGATGGCGGGCGGGATTATCACGTGGGTGCCTATCCGGTAACGGCAGTGGATGGCACCGGGGCAGGCGATTCTCATATCGGAACCGTCATGGCCATGCGGATGAAGGGAGAGACTCTTGAAGCTTCTCTGCGTGCTGCTGCGTTTGTCTCCTCGCAGGTGGTTGCTAAGAATGGCGCGATTCTCGACATAAAATAATAATACTTTTATGTATATTTGCTTTATAATAAGGTAAAATAGAGTACGAAATTAAAAAAGGGGTAATCATATGAATCTGAAAAAACTGTTTGCGTTTGCGGCATCTGCTTCGATTCTGTTTGGTGGTTCGATACGTTCGGTTGCGGCTGATGGATATTGG
>JAFWJY010000040.1 GCA_017514525.1 Solobacterium sp.
GCCTCAACGGACAGCTCGTTCTGCTTCCTTCAACAGCTCTTCACCATCTGCTACAAGTTCTGTAAACCGTTTCTGAATGATATCGCGCAGGATAGACATCTCCGCTGTCAGCCCGATACGTCCGGGAACGGTTTTTGTGACTGTAATGATTTCTCGGGCAAAACGCTGGGCTGTGGTGCGCTGTGACCAGGCACCGATGCCAAAGATCATGGAACGGTAGGGTGAGCTGTTCAGATAGGTTTCAATCAGAAATGTGGCAAATTCACTCCATTCCCGTTCAAGGACGGCATCAACGGTTTCATCAAGTACGCAGAGCCGCTTCAGTTCTGTTTCCACTTCATGCTTATAACGGGGACGGGTCAGCGCGGTAATACCCTGGGAATCCGCAACTTTCAGCATCATCCATGCCAACATGAAGCCGTCATCATAAGTTTTGTTATATCGTTTTTCAAACAGTTCCAGCCGCCGTCTGTCCTCCTGGGAATCCGGAAACTGATTCAGATGTTCCTGCAGGGCGAAAAAGCGCTCCTTCGGAGGCAATGCATAATAGGATTCCGGCCATTCCTGCGGGATGGCGGGTGTTCTGGTATAACGTTCCATCGGTTTGAGTATACCAGAGACTGAACCGAATGACTGCAGGGATTCCAACAGATGCACAAATGAAAAAAAGAACATCCGCTTTTACACGGATGTCAGATATGTCAGTCTTCCAGTGCTGCCATGAATTTTTTGGTAATCTCAAGCGGTCTGGTGATGGCAGAGCCAACAACGACAGCCCAGGATCCCATGTCCATCGCATGCCGCAACATCTCCGGCGTGGAGATATTGCCTTCCGCGATGACTGGCTTGCCGCTGTTATGAATCAGATGCTTGATCATGGAATACGGTGGAACTTTGACGCCTTTGGTGTATTCCGTATAGCCGGCGAGTGTCGTACCGATGAAGTCAAAGCCAAGCGATGCGGCTTTCATGCCGTCTTCAATGCTGGCGCAGTCTGCCATGAACAGCTGCTCCGGATACTTGGCGCGTACTTCCTTGAAGAATGCGTCCAGTTCAACATTGCCTGGGCGGGTGCGGCAGGTCGCATCCATGGCAATGATCTCACAGCCGCAGTTTACTAACGCATCTACTTCAGCCATTGTCGGTGTGATGTAGACGTGCGGTGCGTCCTCATACACTTTCTTGATGATGCCGATGATCGGCAGATCAACATTTTTGCGGATCTCCTCAATGTCTTCCACCGTGTTGGCACGAATACCGCCGGCACCGGCGAGGGAAGCGGCGTAAGCCATCCGGCCCATGATAAAGCTGCTGTGCAGGGGCTCCTCCGGAAGCGCCTGGCAGGAAACAATCAGTTTCCCCTGAATTGCGTTTAAGATTGCTTCATTTTTCTTGTTCATACGTTCTTTTCTCCTGATTTATCGTATTTGTCCATTCCCGTGTATGACATAGCGGGAAGTGCATAATTCTTCCAGTCCCATCGGACCTCTTGCATGGAGCTTCTGCGTTGAGATGCCCATCTCACAGCCCAGCCCGAATTCACCGCCATCGGTAAACCGTGTGCTGGCGTTGACATAGACACAGGCACTGTCGACACGGGCGGTAAAGCGTTCTCCATGCGCTGGATTGGCTGTGATGATCGCATCGCTATGATGAGTGCCGTGGGCGTTGATATGATCGATCGCCTCATCCACACTGTTCACTGCCTTTACTGCCAGAATGTAATCCAGAAATTCGGTATCAAAGTCAGCCGGAGAGGCAGGCGTTCCGTCAATTACCGCTGCGCAGGCTTCATCCAACCGCAGTTCCACCGGGTGTTCCCCGGTACTTAAGCGTTCTTTCAGTTTTGGCAGAAAGGTATTCAGACGACTCTTATGCACTAACAGAACTTCTTCTGCATTGCAGACGGAAGGACGGCTGGTTTTTGCGTTCTGAACGATGTTAAGTGCCATATCCTCATCCGCATCTTCATCAACATAAACGTGGCAGATGCCGGTTCCTGTTTCAATGCAGGGAACCGTAGCTTCCTCAACCGTAGCTTTAATGAGTCCCGCTCCACCACGGGGAATCAAGAGATCGATATAGCCATTTCCATGCATGAGCTCGAGGGAGCTCGCGCGGCTTTTGTCTTCAACTAACTGAATCCGGTGTCTGGAC
>JAFWJY010000041.1 GCA_017514525.1 Solobacterium sp.
CGCTTTTTTATATACATGAAGGAGGAAAACTAGTATGCCCGGACCAATTGATCCAACACCGTTTGAGGATCTCAAAGAATTAAGGGAAAAGCAGCTTGAGGTAATCAAGGAAAAAGCAGAAGAAAAGAAGCAGGAGATCATTAAGGAAGTAACGGAAAAAGAACTTAATGACCAGCAGAAAGTACGCCGCCAGAAGATGGATGCACTGCGTGAACAGGGCATTGATCCGTTCGGGAAAGGGTATGAGCGTACTCACCGCAGCGGTCAGATACGGGAGTCGTATGGCGGAAAGACAGCTGAAGAGCTGGATGAAATTAATGCGGAAGTATCTATCGCCGGACGCATCATGTCAAAACGCCGCATGGGAAAGCTTGGCTTCATGCACATTCTGGATCGTGATGGTCGAATCCAGGTTGTTGTAAACAAGCGTATTGTTGGTGACGAGGTTTATGAAATCTTCAAAGCCAGTGATCTTGGCGATATCATCGGTATCAAGGGTAAAGTCATCAAAACACAGACAGGAGAACTGTCTGTTGAAGCGCATGAATATACACACCTTTCCAAAGCACTGCGTCCGCTTCCGGAAAAGTATCATGGATTAACAGATAAGGAAGAGCGTTATCGTAAACGGTATCTGGACCTTATCATGAATGACCAGTCCAGGGAGATCGCAATCCTGCGTCCGAGGATCATCCGGGCCATTCAGAAGTATATGGATGACCATGGCTATATTGAAGTTGAAACGCCGGTATTACAGCCGATTCTTGGCGGTGCTGCCGCAAGACCGTTTGTGACGCACCACAACGCATTGAATCGTGACTTCTATCTTCGCATTGCGACAGAGCTTCCTTTGAAGCGGCTGATTGTAGGTGGCCTGGAAGGAGTTTATGAAATCGGACGCATCTTCCGTAATGAAGGAATGGATCTGAAACACAATCCGGAATTTACAACGATGGAGGCGTATTGTGCATACTCTGATCTCGAAGGCATGATGAAGCTGACAGAAGGGCTCTATGAATATGTCGCGCAGGAAGTATTTGGCAAGACGGAATTTGAATTCATGGGTCATACCGTAAGCCTGAAGGCGCCATATAAGAGATGGAATATGGTCGATGCGGTCAAGGAAGTGACCGGTGTGGATTTCTGGCAGCCGATGTCTGTTGATGAAGCTTTAAAGCTTGCGGCAGAACATAATGTTGAAGTAGCTCCGCATCAGCGTACGGTAGGAAATATCATTTCCCTGTTCTTTGATCAGTACTGTGAAGATAAAATCGTTGATCCGACTTTTGTATGGGGACATCCAATTGAAATCAGCCCTCTGGCTAAGAAGAATCCGGAAGATCCACGTTTTACAGAGCGTTTTGAAACACTGATCTGCAGTGTGGAATTCAATAATGCCTTTAGTGAACTGAATGATCCAATCGATCAGAAAGAACGCTTTGAAAAGCAGCTTGAGGCAAAGAAGCTTGGAGATGATGAGGCTTCCGAAATGGATGAGGATTATGTAGAAGCACTGGAATATGGCATGCCTCCAACAGGCGGTATCGGATTTGGTATTGACCGTCTGGTTATGTTGTTGTGTGGCGTGGACAGTATTCGTGACGTTCTGCTGTTCCCGACAATGAAACCACGTGATTAAGACCGCATAACCAAGCCACTTAAAAAACCGTACCACAAATTTTTTCCAAATATGAACATTTGTGGAGACTTATGGAATAAACGGTTTCTCAGAATCGGGCAATTTTGCGATAAAAAGAATCACAACAATCAGGCGAGGAAGCCCGTCACTTCAGTGATCGGGAGGAATCGCCTTTTATTGCCATTATTTGACGCAAAAAATGCATTAGATATATATAGTATATCTAATGCGTGCATGCTATAATATTCCTATAGAAATACACTATATGAATGATTCCGATACGCAAAAAAAAGGATTGGTTTATAAAAACCAGTTCCATATCATTTTCTGTCCGAAATACAGACGCCCCGTCCTCGTTGATGGTGTGGATGAACGCCTGAAAGAGATTCTTTTCTC
>JAFWJY010000042.1 GCA_017514525.1 Solobacterium sp.
AGTTCCGAAGCAGTCATGGTTTCCTTTAACAGGAGATAGCCAAACAGCGCACTGAACACGGATTCCAGGCTCATAATCACACTGGCAACCGCCGGATCAGCATCCCGCTGACCGACTGCCTGCAGGGTATATCCAAGCCCTGCGGAACAGATCCCGGCATACAGTATTGCCGGAGCTGCGGCTTTCAGGGTTTCCAGGGACTGCGGTTCAAACAGCAGACCAAGGATCAGGCCAAGCAGGCCTGCCACAAGAAACTGGATGACGGAAAAGCGTATTGGATTCAGATGGGACGCAACGCGGTCGACTACCAGAATATGTACGGTAAAACAGATGGCACAAAGAAGCTCCAGCAGATCCCCAAACTGAACAGCTCCGTGTTCCGGAGACGACAGCAGATAAAGGCCGATGCCGGCCAGTGCGACCGCAGCCCAGATATTCCAGCCGGATTTCTGACGCAGAAACAACAGACCTGCAACTGGTACCAGCACTACATAAAACGAGGTAATAAACCCGGCTTTGCCGGCAGTTGTATAGCGGATTCCGGCCTGCTGCAGATAACTTGCCAGCAGGAGGATCAGGCCCACACCGATTCCCGGCAGCAGTACATCCTGCCAGGTTTCCTTATTGGTTACCCCTGTCCAGCGTTCCAGCAGCGGGCAAAACAGCGCTACTTCCCCTGCCGCAAGCAGAAACCGGATTCCATTAAAGGTAAAAGGTCCGATCAGATCAGCGGCGACCGACTGGGCAATAAAGGCAAGGCCCCAGACCATCGCCGTTATCATCAGCACCAGACTGCCGCGCAATTGCTTATTCATACGTTTCACTCATATGGCCACGGTCAAAGGTAACCCGGCAGCGAACGGATGGCGCAATCGCATCCAGTTCCCTGCGGATCAGCGTCAGCAACTCTTCATTGGTGGATGAGCAGTCATAGGAAACATCCACATCAAAGGTCAGGATGATTCCATTTCCATCTTCCGTCAGATGGAAATCATGGACCGTCGCCCCATGGCTGTTTTTGGCAAGTGCCTCCTCCACGCGTGTTTTCCATTCTGCTGTTTTCGCGTCGTCTTCCATTGGATCCGGGTGGATCGTAATGATCAGGCTATAAGCGTCCTGAACCTTCTTTTCACAGGCGTCGATGATGCGATGTGCCTCCAGAAGACTGAGATCCGGACGCATCTCAACATGCGCGCTGCCCATGCGGTTGCTGGGACCGTAATCATGGATCACAAGATCGTGTACGCCAAGCACCTGCGGATCGGAACGGATCAGATCTGTCACATTTTTGCAGAGTTCTTCATCCGCATTGTCCCCAAGCAGTTTGCCGATAATATCCATTGCCATTTCATAACCGCTGTAAAAGACATATACCGCAACAAGAGATGCCGCAATACCATCCAGCGGCAGCGACGGAAACAGCTTCGCACCGATTAACGCCGCAATTGTTCCGCCCGTCGCAAGCATGTCGTTCATGGAATCCCTGGCCGTTGCCAGCAGTCCTGTATGGTCCAGTTTCACCCCAAGCGTCCGGTTAAACTGACTCATCCAGAACTTTACAAGAATGGTCAGAATCAGAATCCCGATCATCCATCCGTTTACCTGCAGCGCAACCGGATGCAGGATGCGGTCAACGCCCTCCTTCAGCAGTTCAAAGGCTGCGGAAAAGATGATGGCGGTTACGACCAGAGAAACAATATATTCCATGCGCCCATGACCAAACGGATGTTCCGCATCTGCCGGACGGGAGGCAATCTTATTGCCAACCATTGTAACAATGCAGGAGATGCAGTCGGTGAGATTATTTACCGCATCGGAAATAACTGCGGCTGATGAGGAAAGAATTCCCGCCGTCAGTTTTACTGCCGCAAGAAAAAGATTACAGAGAATTCCGACCACGCCGGCAAGCCTGACATACGCCAGGCGTACAGGTGCCGCATCGGTTTTCGTGTAATCTTTAATAAATGTTTTAACGAGCCATTCTGACATACTTTTTATTATAAACCCAGTGTATTTCTGCGCTCCATCATTTGCCCGGATGGCCTGATCAGAAGCTTCCGCTGCATGCGCATGCCATATGCCGCAAGCACCGGTCCAAAGATCAGCAGCACCAGAAGCAGAGAAGAAATCTCTTCCATAGGCTTTCCGATCAGAAACACTTCCAGACGCGGCGGCAGCGTAATTGCCAGCAGTGCGAAGATCAGAAACGCAATCATCAGAATCGTCATTGTGTCACGAATTGCCCGGAGGGAACTTTCCATCCAGAGTATCGAAACGATGGTATTGCAGAAGGCAAGCAATACGATCGTTCCGATCTGTCCGGATAGACCGGAAGCCAGGATAAACGGAAGCTGAACGGCTGTGCTGCTGCAGATCCGGTGAAAGTTGTTAAGAAATCTGCCGGTCGAATGCCAGAAGATGGCAAGCAAAGCGCTGCTGATTCCGAATACTGCAGCGGCAGCGGAATACCCGTTGACCGCATAAGCGTATGACAGAAGCAGAATCCCTTCATTCATCATAAATTTGTTTCCGTAGTTCATTTCTTCCGTCCTCCTGTTCCACTCACATCTTAAGCAGGAACATCTGAACTACTGTCCCAAAAATGGTACAATACAAATAATTATGAAACCTGCAGGACATATTGCGCGCACATTTGCGCTGCTTACGCTTTTTCAGACACAGACCGACGAGGAACACCGCCTGTCCATGAATGACCTGATTGCCGAACTTGATGATCAGGGTATTTCCGCAGAGCGCAAAGCAATATCCCGTTCCATCAAGGTGCTTCAGGAAAACGGCTATGATATCCGCTACAGTCGTAAAGGCGGTACGCCAAGCTATTATCTGCGTCGCAGCTGGACGCCTGCTGAAGTACTGGTATTGCGGGATGCCGTCAGAGACTCGTTTTCCCTTTCAAAGGCAGCTTCGGAAGCGCTGATCAAAAAGCTGGAACAGGAACTGAGTCCCTACCAGCAGAGGCAGCTGCCGGTCTCTCCGGTCCGTTTGGACAAAACAGATAATACACAGGTACTGGATATCATCACCCTTTTGATCTCTGCCATTGCCAAACGGCAGATCGTGGAGTTTTGTTATTACGACCTTACCTTCACACGGCAGAAGCGCTATCGCCGCAATCGGGCGACTTACCGCTATCTGCCCGTCTCCATTCTGGAAAACAGCGGCCGCTATTACTGCGTCTTCTATTCCAGCAGACATCAGAACTTTGCCAATTACCGCATTGATAAGATGACTTCTGTAGCCGTGAGCGATGAGATTGCGGATCCGGTACGCTTTGACGCCGAGCGCTGGGCTCAAACCGCATTTCAGATGTATCATGGCGAGCCTGTCACGATCCAGCTCAAATGCGACAATTCCCTGATTCCAATCGTATTTGATCAGTTTGGAAAAGACGTACTGATCTCGGAGGCAGATGAACAGACCTTCACGGTTCATCTCAAGAGTTCTGTTACGCCGACTCTGGTTTCCTGGGTCCTGATGTTCTATGACCGCATTCAGGTTCTCGGGCCGCAGGAACTGATTCAGCAGCTTTTAACAATCGCGGATTCTCTTCAGCGTACGTATTTGGGATACAATACAGAAAAGGAGGCTTCTCATGAGCAATCTCGACGAAAAGATCCAGCAGCTTCAGGAAATCATTGATCACGCGAAACATATTGTCTTTTTCACCGGTGCCGGCGTCAGTACAGACAGCGGCATTCCGGATTTCCGCTCGCAGGATGGACTGTATCATCTCAAATACAAATATCCGCCGGAAGAAATTGTCAGTCATCACTTCTTTGTGCAGAAACCGGAGGAATTCTGGGAATTCTACCGGGATAAAATGCTGAATCTTACAGCAGAGCCAAACATCACGCATACCTTCATGGCAGAATGCGAGGCAGCCGGCAAATCCCTGGGCGTTGTGACGCAGAATATTGACGGTCTGCATCAGAAGGCCGGTTCCAAACATGTCTATGAACTTCATGGCAGTGTTCTTCGCAACTACTGCACCCGCTGCGGCACCTTCTACAGCGCGGAGTACATTAAAAACAGCACCGGCATTCCTTGCTGCGAAAAGGACGGAGCTGTTATTAAACCCGATGTTGTTCTGTATGAAGAAGGTCTCAGCGAACCGGTTATCAGCGGTGCGGTTGCGGCGATCCAGAGCGCAGATGTACTGATCGTGCTGGGAACGTCACTGGTCGTTTATCCGGCTGCCGGTCTCATCAATTACTTCAGCGGCAAACACCTGGTGCTGATCAACCGGGATGTCACGCCCTATGATTCCCAGGCGGATCTCTTGATCCAGGCCAGCTTCAAAGAAGTATTCCCAAAACTTCATGTGTGACATACTCCCACCACCTACGCCGATGCTTAGAGGTGGGGGCTTCCCGGTCAAGAACGCCAACGCGTTCAGATAACCCGGGCTTATCGGATCCCCTGTGCCCCAGGGTACCATGTTTCATTTCAGTTCATTACAGGAGCGCGACCCTGAGTGCTTCTGTTTTCAGATTCAGGGCAGCGTTGTGATCTCTGTCATGATGTGCTCCGCATACCGGGCAGTCCCATGCACGGATCTTAAGGTCTTTTGTTTCAGGATTCAGGCATCCGCATACATGACACATCTGGCTCGATGGAAACATCTTGTCTGCTTTGATCACATGTTTCCCTGCTATCTTTGCTTTGTATGTAAGCATAGATACAAACATTCCCCAGCCATTGTCACTGACACTCTTTCCAAAATGCAGA
>JAFWJY010000043.1 GCA_017514525.1 Solobacterium sp.
ATAAATTCCGGAACAAGTGCTCTCCGCTTGAAAAAACGGATGATTCCGAAAATACCGAAGGCAAACACCATGATCGCAAACATAGTCATCGCATTGAAGAATGTGTTGATTGGAGCAATCATGCAGTAAACGCCTGCAATAATGAATAAGATACCGAGAAGAATACTTGCAATTACCATAAAAATCCCCTTTCTAATTGCTCAGTTTTATATTTTATCACTCTATATGTGAATGAAACGATCAAATCACTATATATGTACTGTTTGTTTTACCGTATTTGGCATTTTGAGATGAAAGGCACAGAAGCGGCAAGATATCAGGTCAATGCTATAGTTTAATTAAATAACAAAGAAATATAATCTGCAGCATTTGAAAGAAGAATGAAATGGAGGAGGTTACTTTCAAATGGAAGAACGTATTGTGAATTGTCCGAAGTGCGGGAATTCATTCAATGCTCCGGTTGGATGGAGTGAGTGTTTTTGTTCGTACTGCGGCAACAAACTTGTGCTGAACAAACCGGAAAGCGTAAAGGAAGCACCGTATGTACATACTGCTTTTACTGATCCAGCGACCGGCATTGCGGCAGGGAGTGCTGCAGTGCCAAAAGGATATCAGCTCTCAGCAACCTACGAGCAATGCAGGATTGATGAGATCACACCATTTGGCACAACGGCAACCGCGGTCAGTTCGGATGACTTGTTATCTGTTGGATCCCGTTACGGGGAGCACTGGTACCATTATCTGCTGAATGGGCCGCTTCAGCTCGGTTCCAATCGCAAACAGTGGAAAAAATATATGGAACCGATGGATTATCTGCAGAGTATTGCGGAACGGATTGCCGGAGTGAAAGTGATACCTGCATCCGGTGGACCGCTTCAGACAATCTACAGTCAGAATTATCAGGTTGAATCCACAAAGCTGGTTTCCCGTTTTGAGGAAAATGCTCATATCGTTTTGCCGAATATACAATGTGAATTGAAACTTCAAAATCTGATGTGTGAATCACAGGCACTGATCAGTCATTATGAGAAAAACGGAGTAGAATGGACGATCCTTACCGGTGCGGATTTGTTTGGACTGGAATACTATGATGCTTCTGCAATGGGAGCGTTGAACCGCGGTTTAACCGATGTGCTTCGTCTGCGTGCATTTAAGAAAAAAGATCATGGGGCGGAGATGATATTTGGGCATGCAAAGGATGCCGGCAAACCGGTGGACGTGATTGAATGGGGCGCAAAGCGCATATACTTTGCGTCAGGACCAAGAGAAAAGGAAGCAGAAGTTATTCAGAACTTCATGACTTATGCGGCAAGCTGGAAGCAGGATATTGCCTTGGATCAGCAGCTGGAGCAGGTGCATCAGAATGTTCGCATGCAGGAACAGGCAAGCCTGCAGAATGCGGTAAATTACGCACGACAATCACAGGCAATCAATGCACAGCGTCAGCGGGAGATTTCTCAAACATTGAGCGAGACCAGCAATATCATTATGCAGGGATATCAAAATCGGATGGCTTCACAGGATCGCATTTCGGAAAACTGGTCACAGGCAATTCGCGGTGTTGACAGTTATGTGACAACAGATGGACGTACAGTCGAGCACAGCGTGGTATCAGATCATGTGTATCAGGCTCCAAACGGAGATACCATCGGTATCTCCGGGCAGCTGGATGAAGTGCCGCAGGGTTGGACGGAAATTCACAAGAAGGATTAAGAAAACAACCATTCGGTTATTCTTTGAGTCAGTTCCTGGATGATTGTCTGATTACTTTACACTGTCGACTTCGTGACCGCAGATCATACAGCGGTAACGCAGATGGCTGCCGTTATCGGCAATGATTTTAAAGGCGGCCCCAGTCGCACCGCAGGTGGGACAGCAAGTAATTGGTGTTTCCTTCTGAGGTGATTCAGAAATGCTGATCTGTCTGCATAATTCACACTGATAAGTTGTAGCGTGGGAAGTCTGCTCAATAATCTTCATACGGGTTCCCATCGCTCCGCAGACTGGACATACTGGCTGGCCATCTGAAAATAGAACGGCGTTTCCACCTGTGACTCCACATAATTTTTCGTTCTCAATACCTGTCATGATTCCTCCTGATAATTTAATTCATTATAAGGGACGAAATCAGATAGCAATTGACAAGAATCTATTTTCTACGGTTTAACTTACGGCGTCTTATAATGATGCCGTATTTTTTGCTGCTGTTATCTTTCACGGCTAAGAACTGGATATAATAGTATTCAAAGAAAGAGGTACACATGGAACTGATCGTCGCCAGCAATAATCCCGGTAAAATCAAAGAGTATAAAGATATTCTGGAACCACTAGGCTTTGAAGTGTTTTCACAGTCAGAAAAGGGTATTCAGCTTGAAGTGGAGGAAACCGGAACAACGTTTGAAGAAAATGCATTATTAAAGGCGTCTGCGATTTATGAGCGATGCGGATGTGCAGTGATATCAGATGACAGTGGCCTCTGTGTACATGCCCTGAACGGAGAACCGGGTATCTATTCAGCCCGCTATAAGGGTATCGCGGATGAACACGGGCGAAGAATGGCAATCCTGGAAGCACTGCAGGGGAAAGAAGATCGTTCGGCAGAATTTGTATCTGTGATTTGTTATATTGATGAATCCGGTTTGAGTCATATGTTCAAAGGCATCTGGAAAGGCTGGATCGCAAAAGAGGAATCCGGCACAAATGGATTTGGCTATGATCCGATCTTTATCAGTGAAGATGGAAATGGAAATACTACGGCCAGTCTGCCGCTGTCGTTTAAAGAACAGTATTCACATCGGGCAAGAGCTCTGAAACAGCTGCTTGCCTATCTGGAAAAGTAATAATACGGGGAAAACAAATGTCCAAAGTACAATTTGAATTATTCCGAATGCGGGTATTTGAGTTAATCGAGAAGGCAGATCGGGGAGACTGGAAAAGTGCGGTGTATGACTATACGATGATCGCATCGATTATTGTTAGTCTGCTTCCGCTGACCATTAAATCGGAGCTGGCAGTTTTTCATATCACTGATCGGATTACAGCCGTTATTTTCATTGCCGATTACCTGCTGCGCTGGCTCACTGCAGACTACAAGTTCAAAAAGGCGGGCATCCATTCTTTTTTGCGGTATCCATTTTCATTCATGGCAGTCATTGATCTGCTTTCCATTCTGCCCTCCATTACAATTTTAAAAAATAGCTTTCAGGTACTTCGTTTATTACGTGTGTTCCGGGCACTGCGGGTATTCCGGGTCTTCAAGGTGATTCGCTACTCCCACAGCTTTACAATTATTGGAAATGTATTGAGATCTTCACGGGAATCGCTGCTTGCGGTAGGAGCGCTGGCGATTGGTTATATTCTTGTTTCTGCACTGGCAGTTTTCACACTAGAGCCGGAATCTTTTGAAACTTTTTTTGATGCAATCTATTGGGCTACCGTATCTCTGACGACGGTGGGCTATGGTGATATCTATCCTGTTACAATGATCGGTCGTATTGTAACAATGTTATCTTCAATCTTCGGCATAGCAATTGTTGCACTGCCTGCAGGTATTATTACCGCCGGCTTTATGACGGAACTGGAAAAGTATCATCACAAAGAAAAATAGGAATTCTCTGATGCGAGAACGATTGGCAGCTGACGGGAATTAAGAAGGGGAGGAAATCGAATGAAACGGATCGTAACGATTGGAATGATCTTTTGTATACTGACAGGCATAAGCGGATGCGCTTCTGCGCCCAAAGAAGAGGCGATGCCGACGGAAGAGGCAGTGGTTTCAGAAACAGCGGCGGAGCCGGCTGTGGAAGAGCCTTCAGTAAAAGACAAACTGCAATATATGGGTCATGCCAGCATCCGGATAACAACAGGTGAAGGTAAAGTGATCTATATTGATCCTTATGTTGGCGATTATGAGTCACCTGCAGATCTGATTCTGATTACGCATGATCATTATGACCACAATAATGCAGATCTTGTGACAAACCGAGCGGAAGACTGCAAAACGCTAACATGGGAGGATGCATTGGCTGATGGAAAGCATCAGACATTTGATCTTGGCTATGCGACGGTGGAGGCAGTAGAAGCTGGTAACAATCCCAATCACAGTGTAACCAGCTGTGTTGGATATATCATTACGTTAGCAGACGGCATATCTGTATATGTATCCGGTGATACCTCTAAAACAGAGCAGATGGCTTCTCTTGCTGAGAAACAGATTGATTATGCATTCTTCTGCTGTGATGGCGTGTACAACATGGATCCGCAAGAAGCAGCAGCGTGTGCAGAACTGGTTGGCGCAAAGCATAATATTCCGTATCACACCATCTCACAGGACGGTGTATATTTTGACCGCAGCCGAGCCGAACAGTTCAATGCCCCAAACAGACTCATTCTTGATGAAGGGGAAGAAATTGAGCTCGAAAAAACAAACTGATAAAACAGTATGTAATCTTTCTTGCCAATTCCAAATTAAGAACACCATCAATATACTTACCTGGGAATAATCGGTAATTGCTTATGACTATTCTTGCGGTGGAAATGAAAAGAATCGGACGATTGATACGATCAAATCATCCGATTCTTATTTTGGTCTGTTCAATCAGGAACTGTGAATTTCTCCGGCTCTTTGGAGCGCGAATCTTGCGGCGAGTGGGCCGACAATTTCGTAAACCAGAGTTGCACTGAGAATAACTGTCTGAATCAGCTGACTGTATTCAGCCGGGAGCTGTTTGAGAGCCATGGTTGCCATACCGATGGCAACACCAGCCTGTGGCATGAGTGCCCAGCCAAGGTTGTTTTTAACAACTGGCGGCTGATGGGTAACAGTACCGCCAAGCCATGCGCCAAGGAACTTTCCTCCAAAGCGGGCAAAGATGTAGATTACACCAAGGATTCCGACTTTCGGCAGTGTTGTGAGATTCAGCTGTGCACCAGAGATGACAAAGAACAGCAGGAATAATGGATAAGTCCAGTCATCAATGCATGCGAGAATCCGATCTGGCTGATCCCAGATATTTACATAGATTGCTCCAAGTGCCATACATAGCAGCAGGTTGGAAAGTCCAAGCCAGTCCGCAATGCCGACCCCGATCATGACAAACGCGATACATAGAGACATACGGTTGGTATGGGACCGGAAATATTTGTGCGCAATCGCAAGAAGTACACCTAATACTGCACCGAGCAGCAACGATGCGATGATGGTGAGCAATGGCTTGATCAGAACGGTGTACATGCTGAAGGACGTATGATTGATCATTCCCTGAGCCAGGGATACACAGATGGAATAGGCAATCAGACCGACTGCATCATCTGCCGCTACAACAGGCAATAACATATCGGTTAACGGGCCTTTTGCCTTGTACTGACGTACAATCAGCAATGTCGCTGCAGGAGCGGTTGAAGCGGACAGTGCTCCCAGCATGATGCAGATGACCGGATTGAAACCGAAGATCATTGTGATGCTCATGGTGCAGATGACCGCAAACACCGCTTCCAGAAAAGTGATGATAAGTGCAGGCTTTCCAATAGCCTTGAGGTTATCCAGCTTGAATTCATCACCGATGGAAAAGGCAATAAAACCAAGGGCACACTCTGTAATAATGCTGAAACCCGCCAGCTGTTCTGCGTTTACGAGATTCAGAATATACGGTCCGATCAGAACGCCAGCGAGAAGGTAGGCTGTAACGTTCGGCAGTCTTACAAGACGGGTAAGTCTTGTCATCAGGAGTCCGCCCATCATCGCAAGCGCGATGTAGAACAGCGTACTCATCAGTCTTTCGCAACTCCTTCCCAACGGGTAATCGGAACAGTAAAGAGAATACCCGTATTCGGAAGCTTGAGGGTACCGGCAATGCCGTGAATCACTTCAATTGCATGCGATACTTCCTCATCTTTTAATACCAGAAGAATCATCTTGTTGGTCTGACGATCCGGATTGACGAACTTGCGCAGTCCCCCAAAAATAGAGGGCGCATCAACGCTGTCCTGATTGATGGCATTCAACATGCCTTCACAGTCAACGATCGTAGCACCATGGAAGCCTTCTTCCAGCAGTTTTTCCATGATCGGATTAACCGTATCTTCATGGTTTGTAATATGAATTAATAACTGCATATGAATTCCCCTTTCTTATGACCGCAGTACATTGTAGGCCTGCTTCCGAGTACTTTCAAGGGAGAATAAAAGCAGAATTCAAAGGTAAGCGTTATCATCATTCCTTACTGGTGCATCTCGTGACAATTTCGTACAATGATATGGAAGAGAGAATCAGATTGACAGGAGGAATCATGAAATACAATTATTGTCCGGAATGCGGAGAAAAGCTTCCCAGATATCATCTTGGAAAGCTCTGTAAAAATTGCCGTAAAAAGGAGTTTGGAAGACAGGCAGTCAAAACAGCTGTAATTATTACAGTCGCTGCTGGTGTCGGTGTGGCAGGTTACTACTACGTGAAGCAGCATAAGAAAGAAGTTGCCAAGGCTGCATCCAAGCTTGCGGCGCAGGCACTTGCCTTGCAGGCAAAGAAGCTTTCTGCCGAACAGTTATTAATGATGGAAGCTGCCAAGCGCATTTCCAAAATCAAAACAGCGGAAGAATGAGGCAGTTGAACATCCACGAAGGCAGTGGATGTTTTCCTTTTTGGAGATTTGAAACCCTCAATCGGAAGGCAGTAGAAATATGGCTTCTTATCACAATTCAATAACGGCAGAATTTCTGAATCACTGTCCTTTTCGCACATAAAATAACAATGTAATTGGAGGTTTTTTAATGAAACATGCATTACGTAAACTGATGCTGGCACTGACGCTGTTACTCGCAGGATGTGCTGGCAGCACTTCACAACCTGCCGCAGCTGAAACAAAAACCTATACAGGTCTTGGGACCAGTATGGAAGGCAGCTATATTGTTCATGTCACATTGGAGGGAAGTGATATCCGGGACGTCACGGTAGATGCTCAATTTCCAGACAGTCTTCCGGAGGAATTCCGCCAGCAGGGCATTGAGGCAGTCAATGCAACAGCAGCTAAAGTAATAGAAAACAATGCACCGGTAGCGGATATGATCTCTGGTGCGACAGTAACCTGTCAGGCGGTGCTTGACGGTGTATCTGACTGCCTGAATCAGGCGGGACTGCTTACGAAAGAAGCTTACCCGATGAAGGACGGCACCTATCAGTCAGCTGTCTTTGGCAACAATGATCTGATTGAAGTGGAAGTGACGATTGAAGATCAGGCAATTAAAGCTGTAACGGTCAATTCCGAACATGAAACAGCCGGCATTGGCGGCGCGCTGAAAGACAAGAACGGAGAAAGCATATCGTTTGGCGGCAATCGTCCGATTGATACGCTTCCGAAAACAATCGTTGAAGAACAGAATCTGTATCCCGATACGATCAGCGGTGCAACTGTGACCAGCTATGACCTTCTGACAGCGGTGAAAAACTGCGTTCGGGAAGCGGGTGGAAATGCGTATCTCTTTAAGGGCAATGCGAAAACATCCAGCGCAACGGAATACAATACGGATGTTGTGATTGTTGGCGCAGGCGGAAGCGGCCTGGCAGCAGCTGTACGTCTGGCACAGGACGGCAAACGCGTAGTGCTGGTAGAGAAGAACGGAGCAGCCGGAGGAAATACACTGGTCTGCGGTGCTATCTACAACTGTCCGGATCCAAAACTCCAGAGCGTGGCAGTCATGAATGATGCGCAGAAAGAAACAGTTCTTGCGGCATTAACAGCCACCAGTGAGGATGCAGAGAAACAGCGTGTTCTGGAAGAATTGCAGGCACCGGTAAAAACACAGTGGGAAACATTCCAGAAGAATGGTGATGCCGGGGTCTTTGATTCGGCGGAATGGTATACCTTACAGACATGGCTGGGCGGTGATATGGTCGCCGATCCGGAACTGGTAAAGACACTGTGTGAAAACGCCTATGAAGGTTATGAATGGATCACATCCATGGGAATGGAATTCAGTGATGAAATTGGTCAGGGCGCCGGTTCCCTTTGGCAGCGCACCCATACCAGTACAATGCCGATGGGCACGGGATTTATTTCAACCTACCTCAGCCAGCTGGAACAGTATGGAGATCAGGTGCAGATTATAACCGATACCACCGCAACGGAACTGCTGACCGAAAACGGCAGGGTAACAGGTGTGAAGGCAACAGCCAATGCGAATGGAAACGAAGTGGTATTCCATGCAGAAGATGGTGTGATTCTCGCTACAGGTGGCTTCTCTGCCAATCGTCTTATGGTTGAAGAAAACAATACATCTGGCAAATGGCCCAGTCTCATTGCGCTGTCTTCAACGAACCGTGCCAGTGCGACCGGTGATGGAATCGTTATGGCAGCAGGAGCTGGTGCTGCATTAAAAGATATGGAACAGATTCAGCTGTTATATCTGGGCAATCCATTTGATGGCCAGCTGACGAAGTATCCGCCACGCGATGTTAACGGCACAGATCAGATCATCTTTGTAAATGCGGATGGAGAACGATTTGTCCGGGAAGATGGACGCCGTGATGAAATCTGTCTTGCAATTATGAAACAGAAAGATGGCATGTTCTATATGCTGGAATCAGGCGATGGAGATCTGTATCAGGATATCCACGATCCTTCGTGGAGAAGTGCGGATGGTTTTACCTTCGATTATCTGCTGAATAATGGCTACATCCTGACAGCTGATACACTGGAAGGTCTTGCTGAGCAGGCCGGTATGGATCCTGCCGTGCTCCAGAAGACGGTTGATGAATTCAATAGTTATGCCGGGAAAGCTGCCAATGATCCGTTTGGCAGGACACTGTATTCCACAGCACTTGAAACTGGTCCATGGGTCATGACACAACGGCAGGTCAGTGTTCACCACACCATGGGCGGTGTGCGTATCGATCCATCCTGTCATGTATTGAACGAAGCGGGTGAGGTTATTCCTGGCTTATATGCGGCAGGTGAAGTGACTGGCGGCATCCATGGCGCTAACCGGCTTGGTGGAAATGCGGTGGTTGAAACTGTCGTATTCGGTAAACTGTCTGCCGAAACGATTCTGGAAGAGACAAAGTAATATCAAAAGAAAGCACAGCTGATACAACGCTATTGCAACGTTGTGTGCTGTGCTTTTTATATCAGGCATGCTGCTTGAGGAGGTAATAGGTATTGCGATAGTTTTCTTTGCGGCCTTCATCGAGCAGAGTGCACAGGTGTTCTGCGACCTCTGGTTCTTTCAGCAGATTGACAACCCATGGCGCATAAACAGTACCCATGCCGGCAATAAATTCTTCGCGAACATCCGCAAATGATTTACCTTTATGATAGCTGCGTCCGACAGAATCGGTTGCCGCATCCAGACAGTCTGCAATCTGTACAATCTGGATTAAAGGCCGGAACGGACTGTCTTCTGGTGAAAAATCAGCAGGATAGCCGGCAGAACCGTCATACCACTTATGATGACCAAGGGCGATATCCGCAAAGGCTCTTGTGGATGGATATTTTTTCAGCATGTTCCCGCCCATTACAGGATGAGTGCGAATGAGGTCAAACTCCATATCCAGAAGGTTGCGTCCGTATACAAGCACGGTATCGATGATAGCCAGTTTGCCGAAGTCGTGACAGAGTGCCGCATGATAGATGAAATTGAGGATCTCTTCTTTCTTTGCCTGTACTGCTTCGACAGTATCGCAGTCTGGAAGTCCAATCAGTTCTTGCGGACACTGATTGATTGCGTGCTGGGTCAATGCCCTGGACAGCTGTGCAACCATCAGAGAGTGAATATAGGTGGGTGGATGCAGGGCAGCCATATATTCCCTGCCCATGGTTTCGAAGTCATATCTGCCGGGAATCTCAATAAACTGTTCAAGAATGGTGGTGCTGTATTCCAGTACGGAGGAAAGACTTCCTCCGTTAGACATGTGAAATATGTAGCGTATGACATTCTGATATACCTGATACAGAGTCTCTGTTTCTTCTTCACTCAGGTGCTCTGGATCCAGCATGGAAATATATTCTGACGGCAATAACAGATTGTCATAGACCGAAGTAAGGTCATAGGCGTTTTCATTTCGCCCCTCATACAAGGCCAGAATCGTGGTGATGTATACCTGACGATCTACTTTGCGCGCCAGATACCGGTTTCGGGTTAATAACAGACTGACTAACTGTTCGTCGTCATACTGGCCAAACTGCTCGGGGTCACTGTGCCAGTAGGCGTAATACTCTTCTGTTCGCTGCTCAATATGAGCCAGTGCAGCCGCATTGAAGCCGCGCAGATTATTAAGATCAGTTGACATCGCAATATAATGCAATACCCGATATTTGAAGTACGCCCAGTCGAAGGATGGGGTCAAAGAACGATAGAAGGGGTCGCTGTAGATCTCCAACAGCTGATCCAGAATAACTAACTCGCGGCTGCTTCCGGTTTCATCAGCTGGTTCGCGTTCATAAAATACGGTCGCATAGCGCGCGTCTGTTAAAACAATACTGCGTGTATCTTCATCAGGCAGCTCTGCAAAAGCGTCTTTCTCCAGCAGCTTCAGGAAAAACTCACCAATCTCATGACCAACTTTACGGTAGCGTTCCGCAATTTCCGGATTGGAAGAAATCCGTACAGTCACCGTCATCAGGGCATACAGCGTATCAAGCTTTGCGTCAAGGCGCTGTACCAGGCGGGAGATATCGTTTTTCCTGCGGGCATCATCATATAGTTTCTCTGCCAGCAGAGACATGATTGGAAGATCCAGATTCTCGGCATTATCTGCATCGATCAGGTTATCGCCGAAAGAAATCAGTTCATCCACCTGAGTCGCAGTCAGAAGACGTTCTTCCTTTACCATCGGAAAGAACATTTCCTGCAGAAAAGCGCGGTTTTCTGCCGCAAGCTTACCAATTGTAATGAAATTATCACGCAGGCGCTCACTGTATCCATCCGCATCTGGAATGCCGTCCAGAGAGGGCGTTGAAAGATAGCGTACCTGCGCCATTCGTTTCACATATTCAAGGTATTTTTCATTGAATGTACTCATGATGAAGTCATATCAGAGAATTTCTTGTTCCTATATTATAAAGCGTTATGAAAAAGGAAATCGAACTAATTATGCATAATGTGGTAACGGTTATCCGAACAGTTTCATAACTACCAGCATTACATAGGAAACTGCCCCAAATCCCAGCATGATTGGAATCATATACAGCACCTTTACGGGGAAGAGGTCATAGCACTTTTGAAACACAATGTTTTCCGGAAAATAGGTATAAACATAGTTTGCCTGCGGATGTAAACCGCTTTTTCGCAATACATAATTAATAAGGTGGGCAATACAGGCGAGTAAGAAAATCATTGCCATGACTCCTAGCGCATGGCTTGGGACCGGTTCATAGATTTTTAACGTATAGAAACTCAGACACGTTACCATCAGTAAACTATGATACCCATAGAATCCAAAAGCCTGTCTGGAAAAGAACAGCTGATTCTGGTTGTACTGGTCTGGCATTAATAGAGCCAGCAGGGCGCCAAGAAAACCGGCAGTTACACAATAACTCATGACAAAGGCGCTTTCCGTCAGCGCACCAATCATGCACAAGATGGTGGATTGATTACAGAGATAACAGGGCAGCTCGTTATAAAAATTGTAATTCTCACGGATGTTCTTCAGAGAATATTTGTAAATGCGCAGGATAATATATTCCGAAAGACTCAGAATGAAGATCACCAGTTTTCTTGAGGCACGGTCCATACTGCTGCATAAAATTGTCAGCACAACAAGAAGGACCGCTGCCAGAAGTATGTAAAACCACCAGCCGAAGCCGAAGACTCTGATTCGGGAATTTTTATTTAGTCGCTTGGATGTTTTCATACGCTTTCTTTCGTAATCCATTATAATTTTTTTATATGAAGAAAAAAAAGTATACGGCTCGAAGAATTTCAGGCATGATTGCCGGCATCGTAATTCTGTCACTGGGTATTGCTTTATTTAAGGAGTCTATGCTTGGCAATGACTCTATATCAGCGTTGAACATGCGGCTGGCAGAGCTTTGGCATATGCCGCTGGGGAATGAACAGTTAATTACCAACGGTCTGTTTCTGCTGGTAGAACTGCTGTTTGGAAGAAAGTACATTGGCCTGGGTACGATTATCAATGGTGCAGGTGTAGGTTACCTGGTAACATTCTTTTATGATTTGATTCAGAAGGTGGCAGTACCTCCTTCCATTCTGCCCATAAAACTGCTGTGGGTGATTGCTGGAGTGTTGGTAATCAGTTTTGGTGCATCTCTGTACCAGACAGCTGATCTAGGCATTGCGCCCTATGATTATCTTGCGATTGGCCTGAAAGACCATACGCCGATTCCGTATTTCTGGTGTCGTATTTTTACGGATTCTCTCTGTGCTCTGATCTGTTTTCTGCTGGGCGGTCTGATTGGTCTTGGGACAGTGATTTGTTCTCTTGGTCTGGGACCATTCGTATCCTTTTTCACAAAACATGTATCGATGAAAGCGTTGGGTGTTACAGAATCCGCAACGCTATAGCATTAGACAAGTAATGAGATTTCACTTGTGCTCAAAAAAAGTATCCAGCAACGATAGGAATGAGGTTTTCCTATGGCATATTACATTTTGAATAAAGGATATGAATTGCGCGGCTGGGATGGCCTGCCATTTGCACTGCGATATCCGAATCCAAACTATACTGATTTCTTTGATAAAGAAACGTATCGAGTTGTCTATTCCATGGATGGCCGCCATGACATTGAGGAAGAAAAACTTACAGAGCGTCAGAAAGAAACGCTGGAGCGTCTGAAGAAGAATGAGATTGCACTTCCTGCTACAGGCAGGGAGCGGCTGGAACCACATCAGGAATATAAGAAGTATCCTGGCATGTTTAAGAAGTCAGTGCAGTGGTCCATTACCGGTCGCTGCAATTACAACTGCAGGCATTGTTTCATGAGTGCGCCGGATTACAAAGGAAAAGATCTGAGTCTTGAACAGAGTGTGCGTATTCTGGATCAGCTCGCGGAAAATGGTGTAATGGCAGTTTCGATTACTGGCGGAGAACCGTTTGTAAACCTGCATTTCTATCAGATTCTCGACGGAATGAAGGAACGCGGTCTGTTGCTGGAAACACTGTATACCAATGGCAAACTCGTTGATGAGCATCTGCTGGATGAACTGGAGAAGCGGAATATGCATCCGGATTTTCATATCAGCTTTGATGGTGTTGGATGGCATGACTGGCTGCGTGGAGAAAAGGGGGCGGAGGAAGCTGCTGTGCAAGCCTTCAGGCTCCTTAACGAACGCGGATATCATACCAGCTCCTCCATGTGCCTGCACAAGCACAATATTGGTGATCTGCGCAAGAATATTAACTTCACTGCTTCTCTGGGGCTCGCCCATCTGAAGATGAATGTCGCAACTCCAAGCGGCAGATGGAAAAATGAAACAGAACACTTCATTACGCAGGATGAAGCCAATGAAGCGATTATGGAATATCTCCCGCATTATTTTGAAGACGGCATGCCAATATCCGTACAGCTGTGCTCTTTCCTTGAAATCGATAAAGAAATGGGTGCCATGTATGTCCCATCCAAGAAATACAGTGGTAAAGAAAATGCAGGGAAAGAGTTAGCATGCGGTGTTGTGAAAACCAGTATGTATATCAGTCCGCAGGGGAAAGTACTTCCCTGCATGACACTCGGCGGAACTGCAATCGATCCAGAATTTGAATCTATTCTTGAAACAGATCTAGGTGATATCCTGACGAAGTCTCATTATCGTGATATCTGTAATATTAAAATGAGATCCTGCATCGAGCACAATGAAAAATGCCATGACTGCAAATACCGGCTTGTCTGCGGTGCGGGCTGCCGTGCAGCCGCCTGCGGAGAAACCAGTACGGATTACCTCGGCATTGATCAGGAATGCTGCGACTTCTTCCTGCACGGATGGTACGAGAAAGCCCTTGAACTGATTGAACAGTACAAAGATCAGTTTCCGGCTCAAAAGGATCAGAGCGCGAAAGCAACGAAGCCTGCGGATCAGTGCTGAAATCCAATTGTAAAAAAATACCTGTGATGCTTGCAGGTATTTTTGGTTATATTGTTACTTGAACTCGATCGTGTAGCTGTTGTCTGTTACGGTGAGTTTTGCGGTGCTGCCCATAAGCAGCGGATAATTTATATTACTATGTCCGGATGGAAATCCAAATGCGACCGGAATGTTCAAATCATTGAGAAACTGACGATCGATCATATCTGCCATTCCCTGAAATTCGCCACCTCTGGAATTACCACTATAACAGCCGGCTCCAGGTATATCTGTCCATTGTCCGAAAATGAGTCCGGCAGCGTTGTTCAGAATGCCAAGATGTTTCAGAACAGTCAGATATCGATGGATATGCTCGATATCTTCTTCTGTGTCTTCAAGGAACAGAATGTAGGGCTGATCAATTCTGGTTGGATCATAAGCTGTTCCGATTACAGATAACAATACAGAAAGATTTCCACCGATCAGAATGCCTTCAGCAGTGCCTTCTTTGTCATGAGAACTACCCTCGCAGTGATAGGTCGGTATTTCTCCCTGCATCATATGTTTCAGCACATCAGACCAGCCTTCATCATTGACATTGAAACCACTTGTGGAACCATGAATCGATAGATGGCCGCTTATGGTCCAGGCGGACAGATAGGTTGTAATATCACTGAAACCAACGA
>JAFWJY010000044.1 GCA_017514525.1 Solobacterium sp.
ACCGGTGCACCCTGACCATTTTGGATTCAGCCCAGCAGGCCAACCGACAAAACTATATAAATCGAGATTTTCTGACCGTGCTGCCGTTTACGGTCATTGTTCATAAAGCGGCTTACAAGGAGGTGTAAAGATGTTACAGAGAACGTATGAGCTTGATATGGTTCCGGGCGGTATTCCGCTCTCCATCCATCTTTCCCAGTATGACTCGGATGTAACGCTGATCTTCCAGCTTTATGCAAGTCAGGGAATTCTCGCAATTCCCAATGAAGGTGTTACGGCGACAATCCGGGGAACCAAACTGGACGGCAACGGCATCTCTGCTGAAGCTGTCTTTTCTTTTGTGGATTCCATCCCGACGGTAACGGTACAGGTGACAAAGCAGATGACTGCCATTGCCGGGAAGAATACCTTTGAATTACTTCTGAAAGCGACAAGCGGATCTTCGGAATATGATCTTCCCAGTGCCAATTTCTACCTTGATGTTGAGCGTGCGGCGCTGGATTATGATACGCTGGCATCGAAGTCGGAAATCATGGAGATTCAGGAAATTCTGGCGGATGCGGACAGCGTGATCGAGGCACTTGAAGTTTCCAAGACTACTCAGTCAAATATGGCGGCTTTGACCCAGCGGGCAGAGACAGCCGCTACCAATGCAGAACGAGATGCCGAAACAGCTTCAGACGCAAAAGATGATGCGGTTTCCGCAAAGGATACAGCTGTGGCTGCGGTGAATGGATTCAATAACACAGTCAATACCGCTACTGCATCTGCTGTATCAACCGTACAGGCAGAAGGAACTGCACAGGTGGCTAGGATCACTGCGGCTGGCGATGATATCGAAGAATATGCGCAGGGCGTGATTGAGGATGCAGAGGACGCCATTGATGCTGTAAAAGATACAGCTGTTGCGGCGGTGCAGTCCGCTCAGACCACAGCAGTAGCGGCAGTGAACAGTACAAAGGACTCTGCCATGACCACCATCAACGCCAAGGCGGCTGAGATTGATGATGTGAAATCCGCAGCTGATCAGATGGCCGCAACTGCTTTACAGCAATCCACGCAGGCGATCAATGAAGTGGCAGGGGTGGAAGAGACGGTTGATTCTGTCAGAAGCACTGTTTCCGCTCTTGATCTTGTGCTTGCCGGAAAAGTGGATGGCGGCTATGTGGAAAATGACAGCCTGTACCTTACCAGTGATGGCGAGGTAGTAGCGGGTCCCTTCACCGGATTCGGCGGCGGAGGTGGGGGAGGTGGTTCCGCCACGAACAATGCGGTACTCACTCTGACCAACACTTCCGGCTTTGTCAGTAAAACCATCGCCAGCGGATCTCCGTTATCCCTTTCCATCAACTGGTCTTCCATTGAGGACAATATGCCTACGGGTAACGGTTCCCTTACCGTGAAGGTTGGCGGGATTGTGAAGGCGATCCTTGATGTGGCACAGGGGAATGTGTCTGTTTCCGTTGGAGATTATCTCAGTACCGGATCGAATGCCGTACAGCTCATGATTTCTGATTCTTACGGGAACAATCGGGTGAAGAATTACACCATTTCCGTCATTGAACTCTATGTCACAAGTTCATTCGATGATTCCGCGGTCCAGACTGGTGTGCTGGCTTTTCCATATACGCCATACGGCGCTGTATCGAAAACCGTGCACTTTGTGCTGGATGGGGTGGAGCAGGAAACCGTTACAACCTCTGTTTCCGGAAGACAGCAGACTTACGTTATTCCTGTACAGACACATGGCGCTCACTCCCTGCGGGTGTATTTCGAGGCAACGGTGAACGGGAATACGGTCCGCTCCAATGAGCTGTATTGCGAAATCGTCTGGGCACGGGTACTGAATGAAACACCGGTAATCGCCTCCAGTTATAACGAACTGACCGTTATGCAGTTTGCGACCGTGAATATTCCGTTCATGGTATATACTCCTGGTGTGCAGGTCAGTGATGTATCTGTCTCGGTGAATGGCACTGTCGTATCCACGATCACCGTTGACCGCACCAGGCAGATCTTCAGCTATCAGCTGAACAATTCCGGAACGCAGACGATTGTTTTCAGGACAGGTTCTGTTACAAAAACGATCACCCTGACGGTGACACCTGCGAATATCGATGTTGCGGCAGAGACAGAAGATCTGGCACTGTATCTTTCCTCCCGGGCAAGATCCAACAATGAAGCAGATCCGGCAGTATGGACCTTCGGAGAAGGCGCAAGCCAGATCGCCGCATCGTTTTCCGGATTCAACTGGGTATCCGATGGATGGCTTCGGGATGAAGACGGCATCACGGTTCTGCGGGTTATGGGCAGTGCAAGAGTAACCATTCCGTTCCAGCCATTTGCCAGTGATTTCAGAGCTTCCGGCAAAACGATCGAGATCGAGTTTGCGACCCGGCAGGTCCTGGATTATGACTCTGTAATCCTCTCCTGCATCAGCGGCGGACGTGGACTGGTAATGACACCGCAGAAGGCCACTTTGACTTCAGAACAGTCCGAAATCGCTATGCAGTACAAAGAAGACGAGCATGTCCGGATCACTTTCGTTTGTGAGAAGCGGTCGGAAAACCGACTCCTGCTTGTTTACATCAATGGCATTCCGTCTGGCGTAGTCCAGTATCCGGCTGACGATGATTTCTCTCAGGCAGTTGCGACTCCGATCACAATTGGAAGTTCCGACTGTGGAATCGACATTTACTGCATCCGTATTTACGACAATGATCTCAACCGGAAACAGGTAATGGATAACTGGATCGCAGACACCCAGGACGGTGCGCTGATGCTCAGGCGGTATTCTCACAATGATGTTTATGATGCTTATGGCAATATCGTCATTGCCAAGCTGCCGTCTGATCTGCCGTATATGGTGTTGGAAGCAGCTCAGCTTCCTCAGTACAAGGGAGACAAGAAAACCATTACCGGTTCCTATACTGATCCGGTCAATCCTTCAAAGTCATTCAGCTTTTCCGGCTGTCAGATCAATGTACAGGGAACTTCTTCTGCGCCATATGCCCGGAAGAACTATGACCTGCAGTTCAAGTCTGGCTTTGAGATGACCGCATCTGGCAATCATGCGGATACCTTCGCTCTGGATACATCAGTCATTCCGTTCAACCGGTTTGTTCTGAAAGCAGATGTGGCTTCCTCGGAGGGCGCCAATAATGTCGAGCTGGTCAAGCTGTTCTGTGAAATCGCACCGTTTCAGACCAGAGAAAAGCAGGCTGATCCAAGAATCCGGCAGGGTATCTTCGGGTTCCCGATTGTAGTCTTCTGGTACAACACGGAAAGCGGGATTACATCCTTTCTCGGCAAGTATAACTTCAACCTTCCAAAACGGGCTCCGGAGCCTTACGGATATTCCGGCGACATGGAATCCTGGGAGTTTCAGAACAATATGAAGATTGGTTTTACAGGATCAAGGAAGTGCAGAGTTACCAATTATGTCTGTGATCTCTGGAAGTTGAAGGATGAGCCGGAATACAACTATAGCTCTGTGTTTGAGTGTGTCAGTCCAGCAAATCTGAAGAAGGGAGACTGGTTGTTTTGGGATCAAGGCAGCTCCTGCCCATGCGGGCATGTCGGAATGCTGTGGGAGAACTACGGCAACGGTTATGGACTTGTCCTTGGACAGAACCAGGGAGCCACATATGTAAACACAAAGAAGGAACTGCTTGATGTAATGGGCGGCCTGCGATGGAAAGGCTGGCAGGCAATTGTTATTCCTTATGGGGCCTCCGATGTCATCATCAATGGCCATAAGTATTATCTGTACCGGCAGAATCCCGGAACAGAAAAAGTGGCGGTTGTTGCGAAAGCTCTGAACGAAGTGTCTCCAATCAGGGAATTGGATATCGACAAATTGGTATACGCCAAAGTCGGTGGAGCTAACTTTTTCCAGATGCGGGAAGGACAGTACGATCCGGTTGGAACAACCTACGGAGATATTTCTTCACCACTAACTGGTGTGTATCAGAACCTTCCAAACCAGGATTCGACACTGCTCTACGATCTGACAGATGGCTACTTTGGTGATTGTACGTTTCACGAAGTGGATCGGACGCATGATGTGTATTCACCGGTACTGGTTTTCCCCAATCAGAACGGGAACTTTGAGTATGCCCGGATGGTTGGAATGGGACACATCAGCAACAGAAACCGGTACTCTTTTGTGATCAGGTTCAGTGACGGGTACTGTCTGGGTCTGGCAGAAGAGGAACTTAC
>JAFWJY010000045.1 GCA_017514525.1 Solobacterium sp.
ATGCTTCGCTTGCGTATCAAATTGCGTATCAAAATCCATGTGTCGCATAACCATGCGTATATCTGAGGAATATTCAAGTGAGGCTGTCCCCATCGCGCTCTAAATCGCATGGTTAAGCGGTTTGGAGCATTTTCTTTGTTTTCCGAATTATTAAAAGAATGGGAAAGTGATACAAAGTTGTGATAGTCAAAAAACCAGGTCGTTTATGAGTCTGTCTTCTTGTGGTATTTGATGAGCCTGTATCTGGCAGTCATGCGCTTTCGCAGGAAGAAACAGGTACGCTACTGCCGGATGGACGGCTTTGCGAAACGAGAGGGCTAACGTATAATAAGCACGGGTAAACTAGTTATGTGGAATAAAATTAAAGAAAAATTCTTAAATCGGAGATTTCTGACGTTTGGCATCATTGGTGCCGCAAATACGATTTTCTGTCTTCTGGTAAACAGAGGGCTGATCAGTTTGGGACTGGAAGTGGGAGCCGCATCGATCCTGAGTGATGCGATTGCGATGATTCCTTCCTATATTTTCAATATGAAGTTGACGTACCATAAGGATCTTTCCTGGAAGAGTTTCATTACCTTCCCGTTAAGCTATATCCCGGGCTGGATCATTTCGTTTCTCATTGTAGAAATCCTGCACCGTCTGCTGGGAGTTCCGGAACAGTATGCGAAGCTTATCTCGGTACCGATCTATATTCCGGTCAACTTCTTATGCATGAGCTTTATTGTTGGAAAGTTTGGTAAGAAAAAGGACGAACAAGTAGAAACAAACAAATGAAACTGTACAGTTATCTGGCTGCACTTGTTCTGCTTGTGATTGCGGAGGGGACAGGTGCCTGGTTAAAGCGAATTCTTGGAGTTGATCGGAGCGGCTTTCATGCGCCGACCGGTTTTGCGTTTTTATTTGCGGTCTGTCAGCTGTTTTATTATCCGGCGGAAATTCTGAATCTGCCGATGAAGTTTGTCGCATGGGTAACCGGAATTGTATTGATCATCAGTATTCTGTTTGTGCTTTATGATCTGGAAGATATTGCCCATTCGCTCTTCCGTCGGGAATCGCTGATCATCCTGGTCATTGCGACAATTTTTATTGGTCTGAATCACGATGTCACTATAATGGGCAATCCGATCGAACCGGGTTTTCTTTCGCTTACCGTATCCGAGATCCAGGCACCGCAGTTTCAGGGCTATTACTATTTCACGATGGTCATCAGCTGGTTTCTGGAACATCTGCATCTGCTGATTCCGATGGTGCCGGCAATCAGTTCCAGTGCGGTGCGAATCTGCGGATTTGGACTGCTGTATGCGATTGTCAGCTCCATGGTGATTGTGGATATCGTCCGTTCCTTTAAACTGCGCAATCACTGGTTTGAGTTTGCGCTGGGCATCTATCTGCTGCTGAATGGAAACTATACCGCATGGATGAAGGGAAGCTCCTGGATTGGCTTATCCTGGTCCATTCTGTTTGTCTGCCTGTCGGTATTCAATTGTTACCTGTACCTGAAGGAAGAAAACGAACAGCGCAAATATCTGCTGATCGCATTCTTTGGGGCAGGGCTGGCCTGTGACAACAGCTTCGGTCTTTCCGGACTTGCAATCCTGTATGGACTGTTAGTCTACCTGTTTTCCATCCGGAAGATCCGCTGCCTGTTTGATGTTTCGACTTTTCTGATTCCGCATATGCTGTATATTGCGGCGGTCGCAATGCGTTACTGGGCGCCGCTTTCACTCCTGCTGTTTGTATTCTATTTCTGGTTTTCCTTCCGGCGGTACAAGCGCCCGATCCGGCGCTGGATTGCCCGCAGTGAGGAGTTCTGTTTCGATCACTGGCGGGAGCTGTTTCTGATTGGCGTGCCGGCTGTGCTGGCGATTGGTTCGATTGCGGTGTTTTTCTTGCGCAGGGGAACCGGGCTTTCCTCTTACGCGTATTACTTCTCGGATTTCCATGAAATCGACGGGATGCAGGATTACATCTTCATCCATTCCGATTTTCTGCATATCATTATCAATTTGTTCCGCTGGGGCGGACTGATCTGTCTGATCGTGCTGGCAAAAGACAAGGCCAATAGTTTTGTACGGATGCTGATGATCGTGCTTCTGGTGGTATTCCTGAATCCGCTGACAACACCTGCGATTTCCTTCATGACCGGACCGATGTTTTACCATACATTCCATGTATTGTTTAATCCGTTTACGGAGGCAATCATGTTCCTGTACTTCTACCGCATGTTTCAGTGGACGGTAATCGGCCAGTGGATCCTTGAGATTGCGCTATGCGTTGGCGCTTTCATCGGAATCATGGGATTGCTGCGGTAAGCTATAAACGATTGTTATAATCAGACAAACAGAAAGGAGAACACGCCATGAATTATCTGACGCTTGGATATTATGTTCTGGTTGCGTTTGCCTTTCTTTTTTATTATCTCTTTCCTAAAAAGCAGCGCTGGATCGTACTGCTCATTGCCAGTATTGCATTTTACGCAATCGCGGATGCCAGCGGCCTTTGGGCTCTGCTGTGGATGATTGTCAGCAGCTTCCTGCTGGCATCGCAGGTTCGCCGCTCCCGTTGGCTGCTTGGCAGTTCCATCGCTGTCAGCGTCATACCATTCTGGCTTCATCTGCTGGCACAGATTGTTTCCAAGAGCCTGCCCGGCATCTTTCTGCCGATGGGTCTTTCCTATATTTCCCTGCAGATCATTGCTTATCTCTGTGACTGCGCGAAGGGCAGGATTGAACCGGATCACAATCTGTTTCAGTATGCGCTGTTTCTCTCGTTTTTCCCGCAGGTTGTACAGGGACCGATTCCCCGCTATGGCACTCTGGCGCCGCAGCTGAAGGAAGGGCATACGCTGGAAGAAGACAATGTGATTGCCGGATTTCTGAAGATCCTGTGCGGGCTGTATCTGAAATACCTGCTGGCAGATCGGGCTGCGGTTGCCGCAAATACCTTCTACCAGGAGGCAGGGGTATATACCGGCATTGCCGCATGGATCGGTGCTTCCATGTATCTGATTCAACTGTACTGTGACTTCTTTGCCTGTGTACTGCTGTCGCAGGGTGTTGCCCGGCTATTTGGCATTCACCTGGTCCCTAACTTTGATCATCCTTTTACGTCACAATCCATTGCCGAAGTCTGGAGACGCTGGCATATGTCCCTTGGTGCCTTTTTCCGGGATTATCTGTATCTTCCGCTTGGCGGCTCCCGCAAAGGAATTGTCCGCAAATATATCAATATAACGATCGTCTTTGTGGCTTCTGCGCTCTGGCACGGCGTAAGCCTGACCTATCTTGCCTGGGGCTTACTGACCGCGCTGTATCAGGTATTTGGCGGCTGCACGCGTTCATTCCGGGACCGGTTATATGAACAGCTTCAGATTCCGCCCGGACTTAAAAAACGGCTGCGGCAGACGTTTACCGCAATTCTTTTTATGCTGAGCTCTGTGCTGTTTCGTTCCTATGGCTTCCATAGTCTTTTAGCCAATGTGAGGAGTCTCGTACAGTTTCATGCGCTGCCTCAGGAAGCAGGGCTGTTAGGAATGTCCATTCTTGAATGGATCCTGTTTCTTGTATTCTTTGCCTGCTTTGTGTCGGTGCAGCACTGGAATCAGAGCCATCAGGCGGAACAGGTATTTCTGCAGAAGGACTGGGGCGTACGCTATGGGTTTTATGTAGCGATGATTTTATTGCTACTGGTATTTGGAACCTATGGATTTGGCTATGATGCCCAGGCATTTATTTATGGAGCGTTTTAAGTGAAACAGTCGAAACCCGTAAAACTGATTCGTCACGGTGCAGCGGTCTTATTGACGGCAGTTGTTTTTGCGATGCTGTTGGGAGAAGTGACCAAGCCTAAGTTTTATAACGACAATTACTGGCCGCTCGATGTGACCTATCAGGGATTTTATGAAATGGATCAGGACACCGTAGATGTACTGTTTCTTGGAAGCTCGCATGCGATCGCGGCATTTTCCCCACAGGAACTTTACGATACCTGCGGCATCCGCAGCTTTAACCTGGGCTCTGAGGAACAAAGCCTCTTTGTCAGTTATTACTGGCTGAAGGAAGCTTTGCGCCTGCAGCACCCCAAAGCAGTCGTGCTGGACCTGATGGTCGCGTATCCATATCTTGAAACGCCATACAACTGTTCTGAGCCTTCCATCCGCAAGGCAATGGATCCAATGCGCTGGTCACCGGTTAAATTTGAAGCTGTGCAGGAACTCCATCGCATGGACGCCCAGCAGACGCTTGCCAGCTTCCTGTTTCCGGTGATCCGCTATCACGCCAGATGGAATGATCTGAATATGAATGATATTCGCTTCTGGCCTCCGCAGCGAACCGACCTGAAAGGCTATGCAGTACTTTCGGAAGACTATGGCAAAGAGGATTATGTTCCATTAGCGGACGACTCCGCAGAGCCTGCCTCAATGCATGGACGCATGAAGGACTACCTGGACCGGATTACAGAACTCTGTGAGCGTGAGGGCATTGAGCTGATTCTTACCAATACGCCGTATCTTGAAAGCAGTGCACCGATTCATGCGGCAGGGGCTGCTTACGCCAGTGAACATAACCTTACGTACGTGGATTTCAATGATGCACAGGTACAGGCAGAACTGGACTTTGACTTTGCCCGTGACATGGCGGACGCTGGCCACGCCAACACGCAGGGAGCGGTCAAACTGACCGATTATATTGGCACGATTCTTTTGAATCATGGCGTTCAGCCGAACGTGGATGAACAGTATGAGACAAGCAGAGGCTATTGCGACCGGCAGATCAAAAATGCCAATCTGTACCGCATTCAGGAATGGAATTCCTTTCTGGCCCAGCTGAATCTGGATGATTATCTGATCTTTGTGACCGGCAGTGGAGCGGACGCAGCCTCGTTATGGAATCTGAGCGCATCTGGGCCCTTTACGGCGATAGTCGACCGAGGAACAGCGCAGGTATTTGATACGTCAGAACAGGGATACCGCTGGAGTGAAAACATCCGGTATCAGATGAGCGCAGAAAAAACCACCGGTACGATACGTGTCAATGATTACACGTATGAGCGCGCCGGTGAAGGACTTCAGGTGGTAATTCTGGATCGAGAAAAAGGTTATGTAATCGATCATTCCGTATTCAATGCGGACGGAATGCGCATTCAGTGAAACGCGTCGATCGAGACGGGGACATAGTCTCCGTCTTTTAAGATATACAGACAGTCAAATCCGCAGTCTTTGATCAGACGCAGTGCTTCTTCAAACCCGCAGTCCAGATCTTTCCGGTTATGGCAGTCGCTGTTCAGCATCAGCTTTCCTCCGAAGGCATGCAGGATATCAAGAATCGTGCGGTGGGGATAGGGAGTTCTGCGATAGCCTCTGGCGATCGCACCGGTATTGACCTCATAGATTTTATCGGTGCCAATGGAAGCGATGCACGCTTCAACCAGCTTCAGATAGGCAGGACTGGAAAAAGACACAAACGATTCATCTTCGTTGTATTTGGTGAGCAGGTCCAGATGACCGATGATATCGACTTCTTCAAACTGTCCCTGACGGGCAACCTCCTGATAGTAATCCTGAGCCAGATGCAGGAAATCGCCTTCATACCACTCTTCCAGGATCGCAATCAGTTCGTCGCGCGAGAAATCAATCGGGCGGTATTTGCCGTCTTTTTCCAGGAAGTGGACGCTTCCGATCACAAAATCATAGGGATCTTTGGATGGAATGCGGCAGGTGCTGTCCTGCTCAATGCCAAGGTAGATTGTTATCTCATTGCGATACCGCTCTTTCAGCGTGTTGATCGCTTCGATATAGCGGGCCGTATTGGCTTCATTCATCGAACAGGTATCATATGGACTGTAGCCATGACCGGAAAAGCCGAGAATGGAAAACCCTTTTTGAATCGCGGTCCCGATCATTTCTTCCGGTGTATCTTTCCCGTCACAGTAAACACTGTGTGTATGCATATTTAGGCGCATGTTTTTCCTCCCAGAATGGACCGCAGAACCTGGCGGTCATAGAGATAATCCTTCAGCTGATCCGGATCAGAGATCGTATCATTTCTTCCGGCAAACCAACGACGGACATTGTTCATCATGGATTCATAATCCGGATGGACAGGCCTGGTGGTTCCGTTCAGCAGTTCCTCAAAATGCAGGAAGATCAGTGTGCGCAGAGGCACCACACAGCTGTCTTCAATCCAGAAATCGGTATTCGCAAAGTCCGGCACTGCCTGTTCCAGCAGTTCATGAATCCGGAACAGACCATCTTCACCGCTCTGCCAGATATCCGCATAAATATAGTCATATGCGGACAGCTGTTCCGCTTCCCAGATATCAAACGCATCCGCATGCTGAATCGTAATGCGCTCGTGATCTGGAAACAGGGGCAGCAGATATTCCCGAAAACGGTCAATGACCGCTTCATTGCGTTCGATTACCGTCACATGATCCACGTTAGGGTTGCGCAGTGCCATATACAGGAAATACCCGATGCCAAGGCCGAATGTAATGACCGACCCATGCGCTTTGGCCGCATAGGGATCATTGGTTGCGATTTCCGACGGCGCATCCAGCATCCAGTCTATTTCATCTTCCTGCAATACGAGCGTCGTAACATCCTGGTCCAGTGCCCTGAGCTTCATCCAATCCATAAGCTCCCGGTTGCGGTCCGGCTGCACCGCATCGAGATTGAACAGCCGATGCCCCGCAAAGACTTCCGTATGATATTCGGGCAGCTGAAGGTCCATCAGCAGCTGAGTGACATTGCGATGATACGGGTTGTCCAGCCAGAAGGAGGCAGGGAGAAACAGCCCTGGCCAGGAGTCTTCAGGCCCGTCAAATTCCTGCGCACCTGCCTGTTTCAGCCGGCGCTGCAGATAGCGTTCCTGACCAGGCACAGCCCTGCGGTCAAGAAAGTCATTTAAGCGGGTATCATTCAGATTTCTGCGGCATCGCTTGAAAAATGCCAGGATGGATTCATTCGGTTCGATCTGCATATTGAAATCATACCATGGCCAGGCACTGTGGATGTTTGAGAAACCACTCTGTTTGGCTTATAATTCTTAGCAGTAACAGCGATTAATATGAATAACGATGGAAGAAACCGCATCGGCTGGGTCGATGCCGCAAAAGGACTGGCAATTCTGCTGGTAATTGTCGGACATACTGTTGAATCCGGCACATTTACCCGCAATATCATTTTTTCATTTCATATTCCGCTATTTTTTCTGCTATCCGGATATACATTCCGGCCATCTGCGAACTGGGCGGATTTTTTTTACCGGGTGAAGAAAGACGCGGTACGCCTGTTAGTGCCGTATGTGCTTTCTGGCCTTGTGATTGCGCTGGTCAAGATCTTCTACCGGCATCTTGCGCCGCTTCCGGTTCTGCGGGATATAGCAGAAGCACTGATCTGGGGCAGCGGTACGGGTGACGGCATTCATGAGTCGATTGGCGTCCTGTGGTTTCTGATCTCTCTGTTTGGCGCCCGCCAGATCGTCAATGCGGTATGCGTACTGTATAAGAACGATGTGAAAGACCATTACGTGTATGTGATTGGAATCATCGCAGTGCTTGGACTTGGCATTGGGATGTTTGACTGGAACTGGCTGATTTTCAATCTGGATGTTTCCATGGCGGCTTCCGGATTTCTGTTAGCGGGTATGGAATACCGCCGGTTTGAGGAATCGATCCGCAGGTATGACCGTATGTTGTTTCCAGCCTGTCTTTTGATCTGG
>JAFWJY010000046.1 GCA_017514525.1 Solobacterium sp.
GATGGTAGATGGGATCTTCCGATTAGGTGCTGGGCAAAGGCGGATAAAGATGTTCGTGTGAATCAAGAAATCATGAAGATGATGGTTTCTGGTGCAATGCATTTGGCTTAGTTATTTTGATTAACTTTGACAGAACCAAATACAGGATGTTCAGAGTGCGCTCCTTGTGAACAGACAGACCGTCTTCAAGTGGCAGCGAGGCGATATTTTACCAACACTGGACAATCTTGTGATATTAGCGGAACTATTCAATGTAAAACTTGACGATATTGTCGTCACAGGATAATAGCACCTGAAAAAGGTGCTTCTGATTCGAGAGTCTTCCAACGGCAGGAAACCCGGCTTTGAACAGGTGAACATGGGTTCGCCCCCATCTCTCGTGCCATATGTTGGTCTTAGCACAATGGCAGTGCGGCAGGTTGTGTCTTCTTCACAGGCAGCACAGACTGCAGTTCGGGTCACAGTTCTGTATTCCGGACTCCGTCTGTTTCCGAAAATATAGAAGGCCGCTTCTTCATGAAACGCATCTGTTCAATCACATCCGCCCGCAGCGGACGTGTCAGCTCATCACACATTCCGGAGATTTCCGCGGCCGATTCCCGGCATCCGCTGCCAAACCATTCAAAAACAATATTTCTTACGAGACCTGCTGTTCCGATAATCAGATAATATGTCCTGCGGTCAATATCCGGATAACTGGCCCGGATATAGTCCCCCATCAGATCGAGTATTGTCTGCTCAATGTTCGATTTCATCAGCAGTTTGACGATATCACTTTGTTCCTGCATGCCTCTGATCAGCGGAAAGAACATGTTGCTTTCGTGATTGATCGCATTCAGAACCTGATCATTCAGCCTTGAAAGGAACTCATATACCCCTTCGTGAAGCACATCCTGAATGGAATCGTAGTTCGAATAGAATGCTGTTCTTGAAACACCGGCTTTTCGTGTCAGTTCAGCGACGGTGATCTGGTCAAGTTCCTTGCTCTTCAGGAGCTCCATAAGTGCTGTAATCAGACACTCTTTCGTAAGTCTGTTTGCCTCTTTGTTGGAGAGCCGGACGATTTTCCGTTTTTCAAGTTCCGTTTTCTGTCCTGTCATTACACTTTCCTCATAACTGTTCTATCGCAACAGAATCGCATGATTTTGTCATTGCACACATACTGTGATTGATGTTACATCTGTAATGCCATGATAAATGCAATGGCATCAGTTGTCAAAATAGGAGGACAGAGGATATATGAACAATATCAAAGCACTTGTTGCAAAGTACGGAATCAACTTCATGATCGATGAGATCTATAAGGATCCGGAAAAAGGCGCCCGTAAAATCATTGACTGGGCAGACCGCTTTGCGAAGGATGATTTCCGCGTACAGATCAGAACCGTGCGCGAGGTAATTGAAAATGAGGATCACCCCTACCATGATTATGTGCTGAACCTGTTCCGGAATCTCGATGAGGGAGTGTGGAGAAAACTGCTTGTAAACTTCTTTCTCAATGCAAACCTCGCTTCATGTCCGGAACTCGAGAAAAACCGGAAGAAATACAACTGCAACATTCCATGGGCGATTCTGCTTGATCCGACCAGCGCCTGCAATCTGCACTGCACCGGCTGCTGGGCTGCAGAATATGGAAATAAACTGAACCTGTCCTTTGATGAAATTGATGACATCATCCGCCAGGGCAAGGAACTTGGTGTCTACATGTATATCTATACCGGAGGCGAACCGCTTGTCCGGAAGAATGATCTGATCCGGATCTGTGAAAAGCATGATGACTGTGTCTTCCTCTGCTTCACGAACGGCACACTGATTGATGAAGCCTTTGCGGATGAGATGCTCAGGGTCGGCAACTTTGTGCCTGCGATATCCCTGGAGGGATTTGAAAGCGCCACTGACAGCCGGCGCGGCACTGGTGTTTACAGTCATGTTATGGATGCCATGAACGTGCTCCGTGAGAAACGGCTTCCGTTCGGAATTTCCGCATGCTATACCAGTCAGAACTATGAGTCCATCTCCTCGGAAGAATTCTACGATTTTATGATCCGTGAAGGTGCGCTCTTTGTCTGGTTCTTCCATTACATGCCGGTTGGAAACGATGCGAGCATTGAGCTTCTTCCGACACCGGAGCAGCGGAAAGGTATGTATGAGCGGATCCGCAAATACCGTGAAACCAAACCGCTGTTTGCAATGGACTTCCAGAATGATGCGGAATTTGTCGGCGGCTGCATTGCCGGCGGAAAGCGTTATCTGCACATCAATGCCAACGGGGATGTGGATCCGTGTGTATTCATCCATTACTCCGATTCCAATATCCGGGAAAAGAGTCTCCTGGAAGCCCTGCAGAGTCCGATGATGATGCAGTACCATGACAATATCCCGTTCAATGAAAACATGCTGAAACCTTGTCCAATGCTGGAGAATTCCGGACGCCTTGCGGAAATGGTCCGTGCCGCAAAAGCCCACTCCACAGACCTGCAGTCACCGGAAACAGCAGAACACCTCTGTGAGAAGACAAAGTCATACGCGGAAAACTGGACACCAGTCGCA
>JAFWJY010000047.1 GCA_017514525.1 Solobacterium sp.
GTTATAGAACTGAACAACAGTGAACTGGAACAAATCATTGGCGGAGTTTTTTGTGATTAAACCGATGGTTGTACCTAAGATAATTGATGGTTCGATTGATATTGAGCCTTCCTCAAATACCGGAAAAGATGTTTATGGGCGCAACCTGGAATTTGACGGCTAGATTTTAACAAATGATTTCCCTCCTTTTAGAAATCTGTGTGTTTCGGAGACTGCTGGATGGCAGCCTCCATTTTTTGTGACCTCAAAAGAAAAGGGGCATTTCTGCCCCTGATACTACTTGGATAATAATGCCTGATCGTTGGCGAATTCTTCACCGCTGGCGGCTTCGAATTTCTTCATGAGATCCTCAACTGTGAGGTTCTTTTTTTCTTCACCGCGTACATCCAACAGGACTTTGCCGCCATCCATCATGATCAGGCGATTGCCGATATGGATCGCATCACGCATGTTATGCGTAACCATCATAGTTGTCAGATGGTTCTGTTCAACGATTTCCTCTGTCAGATCCAATACCAGCTTTGCGGTTTTAGGATCGAGCGCTGCAGTATGCTCATCCAGCAGCAGAAGTTTTGGTTTCTGCAGAGTTGCCATCAGCAGGGTAAGTGCCTGACGCTGACCTCCTGACAAGAGTCCGACTTTTGTCTCCATTCTGTCTTCCAGGCCAAGGCCGAGGATCTTGAGCTTTTCCCGATACATCTCACGGTCTGAATTTTTAACATTCCAGCTGAGACCGCGTTTCATACCGCGGCGAGCTGCTAACGCGAGATTCTCTTCGATCTGCATATCTGCGGCAGTACCGGTCATTGGATCCTGGAACACACGTCCAATGAGGTAGGCGCGCCGGTAATCTGGAAGCCCTGTGACATCCGTGTTGTCGATGTAGATCGAGCCTTCATCAATCGGCCAGATACCGGCTACCGCATTTAACATGGTACTCTTGCCGGCACCGTTTCCACCGATGACGGTAACGAAGTCGCCATCTTCAAGTTCCACATTAATGTGGTCCAGGGCAATTTTCTCGTTGATCGTATTGGCATTAAATGTCTTTGCGACATTTACCAGCTTTAACATAGTACTCATCTTATGCGGCCTCCTTTGCGGATTTCACAGAACGTTTGCCAGCCAGCCGGAATGAGGTCCGCCGCTTGGCCTGGATATTCGGTACGGCAAGGAATACCGCAACGACAACCGCAGTCAGAAGCTTCAGATAGTTGGAGTCAAGCTTCAGCCAGAGCACGATGACAATGACCAGATAGTAGATGATGCCGCCGACAATGACAAAGCTGAGGCGTCCGGCAAAGTTCAGATGCTTGCCAAGCAGGGCATTGCCCAATACTTCACCGATAATAACCGCCGCAAGACCAATCACGATGGCACCACGGCCCATATTGATATCCGCAAATCCCTGATACTGCGAAAGCAGTCCTCCAGATAGCGCCACAAATCCATTCGCCATCGCAAAGCCAATGACTTTCATGGAATTGATATTGATGCTCTGGGCTTTGGCCATTTCCGGGTTGCAGCCGGTTGCACGCATGGCGCTTCCATGCTGGGTACCGAAGTACCAGTACAGCAGGGCAATCAGAATTGCCGCAAGAACCAGTGCTGCCACAATCGCCATCGGAATATTCCGGCTGGATACATATAATGCATACTTATTGACCGGAATTGCTTTATTAGCAGCCATGCCCATGATCGCAAGGTTAATGGAATACAGCGCAAACTGCGTCAGAATACCTGCAAGAATAGCAGGGATATCAAACACGGTATGCAGTAAACCAGTCACTGTTCCGGCAACTATTCCGGCGACAGCCGCAATCACCAGCGCAAGGATTGGCGGAACCCCGCCCAGAATCAACATCACGGTAACGGCACCGCCGGTTGTAAAGGAACCGTCTACCGTAAGATCACTGGTGCCAAGCAGACGGAAGGTGATGTATACCCCTAATGCCAGAAAGCCCCAGATGATACCCTGTGCGATTCCGCCCGGCATAGCGCCAAACAGATTTCCAAAATTGAGACTCATATGTCTTCAACCTCCAATGTTCGTAGTAACCGAATAAATACGGGGTGATTGACACCCCGTATGATCTTACAGAATGTAAGTGTTTTTTACTCTGCGCGTTCAGCCGCAATGTAATCGGATGGAACCGTAATGCCAAGCGCCTCACAACGTGCCGCATCATACTTCTTGACCGGATTCTGGTAGTATTCGATCGGCATTTCACTGACGTTGGATTCGCCCTTGAGAATCTTGGCTGCCATCGCACCGGTCGTCTTTCCAAGTTCGTAGTAGTCAATGGAGAGGGTAGCGATACCGCATCCGCTCATGATTCCTTCTTCGCCGCAGATTACCGGAATCTTGGCGTCACTGCAGACCGGATCGATGAGACCTGTATTGGAAGCGGCTGTATTGTCCGTCGGGATATAAACCGCATCAACTTCAGCGACCAGCGAAGTAATCGCAGACTGTACATCGTTGGAGTCAGAGAATGTCTTTACTACAACCGTCTTACCGCTTTTTTCAAGTGCTTCCTGGACAACTTCTGCCTGATACTTGGAATTTGCTTCGTTGGAGCAGTAGAAGATACCGATTGTCTTGGCATCCGGCACCAGTTCATCAAACATAGCTGCCTGCTGATCCAATGGCGCAAGATCGGATGTACCGGAAACGTTTGTACCAACCGTTCCGTTGAAGTTATCGATGGAAAGTGCGGTTCCATATTCAGTGATTGCTGTACCAAGAACTGGAATGACGTCTGTGCCGTTGGCAGCTGCCTGAAGGGCAGGGGTCGCAATCGCAAGAATCAGATCATCCTGTTCCGTCACAAAGCTGGAAACGATCGTATTGCAGGTAGCACTGTCACCAGCTGCGTTCTGATAGTTGAAGTTGACCTTATCTTCACCAAGCGCTTCCTTTAATGCGTCCTGGAAGCCCTGGGCAGAGGCATCCAGTGCGACATGCTGTACCAGCTGAACGATGCCAACGTTATATACTTTGCCATCTGCAGCCTCTGCGGTCGCAGTTTTTGTCGGTTCTGCGGTAGCTGTGCTTCCGCTGTCTGCATTGCTGGAGCCGCAGGCGATGAGGCTCGAACATAACAGAGCGGAAAGTAACATTTTTGTAACTTTTTTCATTTAATTTTCATTCCCCCTGAAAGTGTTTACACACTTTGAAATTATATTTCAGTACTACTGTTTCGTCAACTGCCCGTTTACTCATTTCGGGGCTCAATTTTCATCGAAAGCGCCTTTTCAATGAAAGCTCCTGTAAGGAAGCCAAAAACTGATGCCTAAAGATTCCAAAATGGATGAATCTATGATAAAACGAGCTTGTCAGACCAGCGAATAAAGCACACGAAAGCTCGGTCGTCGAAGAGAAATTTTCTGAATTTTCGACGAAAGTTCCGGTTTGAGAGTGTTGTATGCGCCGGATGATGTTTATTGGAAAAGTGGTATTAGCTTAACTTCATTTGGTGGGACATATGAAAGTTTATTAAGAGCTAATACCTTTTTTGGTAGTAGAGAA
>JAFWJY010000048.1 GCA_017514525.1 Solobacterium sp.
ACAAATACGCAGGCTGAAAGCATAACCATAATGAGAAGCAGGCGCCAGTCCCTGTAAAACGCCCAGCCGGTGAACAAAAGCAGTATCGCCGGAAAAATATACCTCTCATGCATTTTTATGCCAAAGACATAAATCAGTATGATAAACAGCGTAATCAGCCAGAGATAATTACCCGGGATGACATTCAGCGCCCACAGGAACAGTGAGATCGCCATATGCACAATAATGGAAGGCTGTATGGAGTGATAACGCAAAGTAATCAGTGACAGATACCATCCGATTACAAATGCCGGAATCGCATCAACAAGGTTCGCCTGTGCAATCATATACAGGAACGCGGAACCGATGACGCCAAAGTAGCGGCCATAATGACCAAGCTGGCGCTGAATGATGCCGCGGAAGATATATTCATCACAGATCGGCTTCACGATGACAAAATACGCCACATACACAAGATTCTTGATAATGTTTTCATTCGTCGAGAAGTTTCCAAGATATGGGTACTCGGCCGATTGGGTATGAAAGAAGAAGTAGAACAATGTGGAAATCGATGTGACCAGCAGGTTCAGGCCAATGCCGATGCAGATTAAGGCAATAATGCGGTCAATCCGCAGCCGCGGGTTGCGAAGGTAATCCCGGATATCCAGACGCAGCGCAAGCGCTGATATGGAAAACGGCACAAGCGTAACAAACAATAACAAAATAATGGACGCAATGAGATGCGCAAGTTCGGCGTCCATTCCCTTCAGTAAGTTCGGGAAATAACGCTCTGTATAAATCAGAGCGTATTTTACTGCAACACTGAGTGATACATATATCAGCAGGGATCTCCCGAAGTGATTGATCTGCTTTTTCGCCTGTCTTGTTGTGATCACAACAGGCGTTTTACTACTCATCTTATCTGGGTTTCCTTTTCCAATAAAACAGAGTCATTATAGTACATCCCCCGCCAATAGAAAAGGGAGAGACTGTGCTCTCCCCTGTACTGCAGTTCTTACGCGTTTGCCTTTGCCTTAGCAGCTGCGATTACCTTATCAGCTACTTCTTTCGGAGCTGGCTGGTACCGGTCGAATTCAACAACATATTTGCCGCGGCCCTGCGTCATGGAACGAAGATCATTCGCATAAGTCAGGATTTCAGACATCGGTGCTTCGGCAACGATAACCTGCTCATTGTCCTCATTCATCTGCATATCAAGAATGAGACCTCTGCGTTTGGTAACGTCACCCATCAGGGTACCGGTGTATTCTTCCGGCGCAACGATGGTGATTTTTCCAATCGGCTCCAGCAGAACCGGATTTGCCTTCGGCATTGCCGCATTGTAGGCAAGACGGGCAGCTTCCTTGAAGGCAACTTCCTTGGAGTCTACCGGATGGTAAGATCCGTCAAACAGAGTAGCTTTTACGCCGACTACCTTGAATCCGGCAAGAACACCCTTATTCATGCAGTCACGCAGACCCTGTTCTGTCGGCGGGAAGTACTGCTTCGGTACAGCACCGCCAAAGACTTCTTCCGCAAAGACCATGTCTTCGCTGTCTGTCGGCTCAAAGCGAACCCATACGTCACCATACTGACCAGCGCCGCCGTTCTGCTTCTTGTACTTACCCTGAGCTTCTGCTTTGCCGCGGATTGTCTCACGGTACTGAACCGTCGGAATGGTTGTCGTGACTTCTACTTTATACTTGGTCTTCAGCTTGGAAATAATCAGATCCGTATGCTGGTCACCAAGGGAATACAGAACCTGTTCATGAGTTTCAGAGTTCTTATCCAGGCGAATTGTATGATCTTCTTCACACATATTCTTGATGCCTACAGACATCTTGTCTTCATCCGCCTTTGTCTTCGGCCAGATTGCATAACCGAGCATCGGTTTCGGGAACTCAATCGGTTCGTAATGAACCACTTTCTGGCTGGTGCAGAGGGTATCGTTGGTCTGGGTGTTCTGGAGCTTGACGACTGCGCCAATGTCACCGGTAAACAGCTTACCGACACCATTCTGGAATTTTCCATTGATGACATAAACCTGGGAAATCTTTTCATTGGCATCCTTTACGCTGTTGTATACCTGGGAATCCGAATTCAGAACACCGGACATTACCTTCAGGTAGGAAATCTTACCAACAAACGGGTCGATTACAGTCTTGAAGACGAATGCGGACATTGCCTCGTTCTCGTTGGTTTCCATCTCAATGGAATCACCCTTGGCATTCAGCGCATGAATGTGACCCTTTTCCGCATAGCTCGGGAAGTATTCGGTAATCAGGTCAAGAATACGTTCAATACCGATCTGCTCTGTAGCTGTACCGCAGTATACCGGGCGGATTTCACCGGAACGGACACCGATACGGAGGCCCTTTGCGACTTCGTGCATATCGAATTCTTCACCTGCGAAGAATTTCTCCATCAGTTCATCATCCGTAGAGGCAATCGCTTCTGCGATCTCTGCATAATACTCTTCCACCTGATCCTGAAGCTCAGCAGGCACTTCCTGTGCTTCCTCACGGTTGTCATGGTACCAGGCCTTCTTACGCAGAATGTTGATGGAACCAATGGACTTGCCGTCTTTTACGATCGGCATTTCAAACGGAATGACCGTCTTTCCAAACTTGTCGCGCAGAGCAGCCAGCGCATCCTCAAAGTGGGAGTTCGGATCGTCCATCTTATTAATGAAGAAGATGGTCGGGAGCTTGCGCTTGGAAACTGCTTCCTTCCAGGCACGCTCTGTACCTGCTTCTACGCCTTCCTTGCCGTCCACAACAATCAGCGCATTATCACCAACGGTAAGACCGGTAACTTCTTCACCTTCATAATCCATGTAGCCTGGAGTATCAATGAAGTTGATCTTCTTTCCCTTCCATTCCACCGGCGCAAGATGGCAATAGCAGGACAGACCGCGCTTGCCTTCTTCTGCATCGAAGTTGAGGTAAGATGTGCCATCGCTGTTCCTGGTGAATTTATCAATCTGCTTATTAAAGTAAAGGCACGCTTCAATCAATGTGCTCTTACCAGCACCGGAATGTCCCAGTACTGTAACGTTGCGAACCTGATTAGCAAGATAATCTTTCATCGTATATTCCCCCTTACTTCAGAATATCCTTGAGATCCGCAAGGCATTCCTTACGGACATAATGAATTGCCATGTTGCCGTCATAATCTGTCTTGGACTTGTCAGCCCCGTTTTCAAGCAGGAACTTTACCAGTTCCGGATATCCGCTGTAAGCAGCGCGCATCAGTGCGGTGCATCCCTTATTATCTGCAGCGTTGATATCCGCGCCGGACTCAACAAGAAGCTTGATGACATCTGCTTTATATGCATTGACTGCTTCCATCAATGCAGTACGTCCCTGCTCATCACGAGCGTTGACATCTGCACCTTTGGTAATCAGATAGCTGACTACTTCGGTTTCACCAAGCAGTGCAGCACGCATCAGAGAAGTACGTCCTCTGTTGTCATGTGCATTGACATCTGCGCCGGCATGTTCCAGCATTTTGCAGATGGCCAGGTGGCCCTTCTTTGCCGCACCCATCATTGCGGTTTTGTTGTTCTTGTCTCTTGCGCGGGTATTTGCGCCGTTGTCGAGAAGAAACCGGACAATATCTTCATATCCGCGTTTTGCACTGCGCATCAGTGCGGTGCGTCCGTCTCCGTTAGCTACATTCACATTTGCGCCTTTGGAAACCATCGAGCAGACTTTTTCAAAGTCCCCTCTTCCCGCTGCATCAAAGAATTCCTGATTGATCTGATCCATTATTTAATCCTCCTTATTATTCTTTGAAACGGTAGAACAAAAAAGATGGACACACACGTTCCATCTTAAAAAGCATTACTTGTACTGCACACAACCCCGCCGAAAAGAACTGCTCCTTCACCTTTGTGATATGCATAAAAAGGAATTTCTTTCCTGCAAAGTATCATGATGGTATTACTCCGTTCTAAACCGAATTGCTTCTACCCATATTTTACCGAAACGGATAAATACTTCAATCAAAATTCACCCAAATTAATGAAAGAAACTATGAAAATTACGGTTGCCATTGAAACAATTTTCATTCTTTTCCTGAAGCGATTCTGCCCCATTCTCTGAACATCTTGGAATTCCGCATAACTATGCGTTAATCCGTATTTTTTAGTTCTACCGTCCGGGTCGGATATGGTATTTCAATGCCGTTGGCACGGAATGCCTTCAGGATACACTCGCGAACCGTTCCAGCGAATGTATAGGATTCCTGGCTTGTGCGGTTATAAATGCGGAAACTCAGTTCAATACCGGAATCAAGAAATTCCGTCACAACGATCGTTACAGGAGATTCCTTGGCTTTGATCTGTTCCGGTGTGCGCGGATCCACAAATTCCTTTTGTTTTGTGACGCATTCCGTAATGATCCGTTTTGCAAGATCGATATCGGTATCATACGCAACCGATAGAACGATCATTCTGGAAATAAGCGTCTCTTCTGTACGGCGGTTTTCAATGATTTCGGAATTCATTTTCGCATTCGGGACAATGACCCGTGTCCCGTCATATGTTTTGATCACCGTATGACGCAGTGTGATCTCTTCTACCGTACCGGTGATGTTCTGACTCTTCAATACGATCAGATCACCAAGCCGCACCGGCTGATACATCGCCAGAAAGAATCCGGCAATCAGATTTCCAAACGCTTCCTGCGCCGCAAGACCAACAACAATCGTGATGATGGAGGTTGCGCCAAGCATCGCTTTGCCAACACCGGAGAGCGGCTTGATATCACCCAGAATCATAAATACGACAACACAGCGAATGACTGTGATCATGACATTTCCAATAAAGCGGATCGGCGTCCGTGCATTCACGCCGCGCTGTTCCGCTTCCCTGCGGATCGATCGCCGGATCATGCGGACCACCGTTTCTTCGACCGCCAGCATCAGCACACCACGCAGGATAAAGAGAACCAGTCCATCCTCAAAAATCGTTTCACCAATCGTCAAGAATTTATCCATATTACTTCAGCCGTTTCCGGCGCTCCTTATAGTCCGGCATATACTGCGCAATTACCGCATAAAATGCCGGTGAATGATTCTGTACCAGAAAATGCGCGTATTCATGCAGAAGGACATACTCCATGCATTCAACGGGATAATGAATCAGTCTGGTACTGAGTGTTATTTTTGCTTTTCGGGGATAACAGACACCCCAGCGGCTCGTCATATACCGCATGGTGATTTCCGGTAATGGCAGGCCATGGGCATGGCAGATCAGCGCATCCCAGGCGCCGCGCCGTTCCTCGGCCAGCCGGAGTATTTCCTTGGCAGCCACTTTTCGAAATGTCTGCTCAATGCGCTCATCCGTTTCCTCTTTCAGATAAAACGTCAGAATATCCCCATCTACTGTCAGCGAATCACGCTTTGCCGGAAGATAGCGGACATACTTTTTTTCACCCAGCCAGTACAGAACCGGTCCGTTTACGCCTTCCCGGTTGATTTCATTTTCCTGTTTCCGCCGCAGCTGCTGTTCCAGAATCCACGCTTCATTCATGTAAATCAGGCGTTTGATTTCAGCTTCACTGGCATAGTGGGGACAGGAAATCTGAATCATTCCATCCTTGGAAATACGCAGATTGATATTCTTCATTCGCTTGCGGGTGATCGTTACCGGCTGCGATACGCCTCCGATCAATACATCCATTGCCTACTTCTCCCAGTTTCCATAGAGGTGGTGATACAGCGCACCAATCAAATTGGCATCATTGCGATACTTGCATACAACCAGCTCTGCTATAGGAAGATGTTCGTTTTCCGAGCCAAACGGCAGCCGTTCCCGGAAGGAGCGAATGCCTGCGTTGAGGTAATCCATCAGCAGCGGATCTTCAGACAGTCCGCCGCCAATAGCGATCTTCTCAAGGTCCAGTAAAATACTCAGGTTATAGATCTGAACTGCATATCCATAGGTGAATTCCTTCAGAGCCGCAATTGCCTGTTCATCGTGATTGCGAATGCGACGGAAAATTTCAATTCCATCCAGCGTCTGATAGTCTTCTCCGGTGCGGCTGGCCACCATGCGTGACAGGCCAACATGGCCATATCGGCACCAATAACCGTCGGTTGTATCGGTTTTCCGTTCATCCACCGCCATGTAGCTGTATTCGCCAGCGGAAAAATCTTTTCCAACCAGAAGCTGATTATTCAGGATAATGCCGCCGCCAATGCCAGTACCAATAATGACAACCGCGCAGTTGGAACAGCCTTTCAGACTGCCCTTCCAGTGTTCCGCCAAGGCCGCTGCTTTCCCGTCATTCTCAATCGATACCGGAAGACCATAGCGCTCCCGCATTTCTTTGGCAACATTGGAGCCTGCCAGAAACTTCAAAGCCCCGCTGGTTCTGGCATACCCGGTTTTATCATCCAGCATGCCGGGCATGGAAACCGCAATGCCTTTTACCTCACTCTGATACTGCCGGATAATCGGATCGATCCGTTCATACAGATCTTCGACAGAATCATCAATCGCAGGAGAAGGAACCTTGGATTTCTCCAGGATCGCTGTTGTCTCATCCATAATGGCATATTTCAAAAAGGTTCCACCCCAGTCGAATACCAGATAGTTATTACTACTCATTTGTTCCTCCTGTCCGTGCGGATTTCCTCACAGCGGTATGCACCACCGTTTTGGCATCCGTGATGCCTTCCGCACTGGCTGTAATACGTATTTGTCCTTCTTTTTTGGTGCTTTGGACAATCGCAACCAGTTTCCCATGAAATGTATTGCGATTTCGTTCCGTTTCCGTGCCTTCCTGATAGCCTGTCGGATCTGCGGCATTGCCATTATCCAGAGCCAGCAGCTTACCGTCACCCTCAACCGTAACCGTCACGTTCTGATCTGCATCACTGGCGATATTGCCGGAAGAATCCGTCAGTGAAATCGTCACGTAAGCTAAATCGGTTCCATCTGCGTTTAGTTCTTCCCGGTTGGTTTCCATTGTTAAACCGGAAGGAGCTCCACTCGTGCGGACAATCGAACGGCCGCTGGTCGATTCAATGCGATTGCCTTCCGCATCATACGCTACCGCTTCCAGCTCACCAGCTCTCCACCAGACCTGCCAGTTGGCCGAAAGACTGCCGCCATACGTCTGATATGTATATCCAAGATCTGTTGTATGCAGTTCCGCCGTCTTTTTTCCAAGGGATTTCCCATTCAGAAACAGTTCAACGACAGGCGCATTGGTATAGACGTTGACAACGACAAACCCAAAGAGATTCTTTCGCAGATTTTTCCGGTTCCAGTCGGGCAGGATGTGAAGCACGGTCATATCATCGCGCCATTGACTCTGATAAAAATAATAGGAATCTTTCGGAAGGCCGGCAGTATCCAGGATACCGAAGTACGAACTATGCGGTATCGGTTCTCCATTTGTCACAGATCCAGGCTCCAGTCCATTCCATGGTTCCGGTTCTCCCAGATAATCAAAGCCCGTCCAGACAAACTCTCCCGCGATGTAATCCCGTTGAATCGTATCCAGCCAGGACTGCCGGGCTGTATTGCCCCATTCAACACACTCCGTATCATATTCGGATACCTGATACGTTTTTTGATCAATTCCCTTTGCGCGATATTCTCCTCTTGAACCATAAGTGCTGACTGTTTCACTGCCAAACAGCGGCCATTCAGGCCAGGCTTCATGCATATCATCCATGGATTCGGGAGTAGCGTAATTAAGTCCAACTACGCCACCCGCTGAAACGACTGCTTCATCCATAGCAAGCTGAACGGAATCCTGTTTCAATGTCATGTTGTCGGCAATCGTCACTGGTTTATCCGTATGAAACTCATTTACCCAGCCACAGAGCTGTTCGGCAAGTTCGGGATATGCTGAGACATCTCCGCCTATATTGCCGAGTATTTCATTCCCGATGGAATACAGAATGACACATGGCTCATTCATGGAATCTTTTACCATCTGCTGGATATCATATTGCGCCCATGACATGCCCGCTTCGCCGCCCAGTATTTCATTGTCCGCAGAAATGGGTTCCGCAAAGATACTGCTGTAATCATAGTCATTATGGTTTTTCGCATTTGTCCACGTATCAAACGCCTCTTCCACCACAAGGATGCCTCTGCGGCTGCACTGTTCCAGAAGATATGCGTCTGCCGGATTGTGTGCTGTCCGGATTGCGTTGATTCCCATTTTCTGAAGCAGATCCAGCTGACGGTCAATTGCGGCAGGATATGCAGCTGCACCAAGTGCACCCTGATCATGATGAAGGCATACGCCCTTCAGTTTGACCGGTTTCCCGTTCAGATAAAACCCGGTATCCGGATCAAATCGGGTTGTACGATAGCCATAGCGTGTATCTGTTTCATCTAATACAGTCCCATCCTCTGCCAGCACTTCCGTGTGACAGGTATACTGCACCGGATGTTCACAGCTCCACAGAGTCGGATTCTTAACTTCTGTTTTTAATTCAAATACCGCCGTCGATTCCGGTTTCACCTGAATTTGTTTTTCTGTCTCCGCAACTTCCCTGCCGTTTTCATCCATGATTGCATGCACAATTCTAAGAGAGGCGCTCTGGTCACTGTCGTTTCCAATGACAGCTGAAATCTGTGTCAAGCCGCCTTTCGTTTTGATCTGAATTCCGTCTTCCGCAACATACTGATCAGCTGTAACAATCAGATTCACATCCCGATAAATACCGCTTCCGGAATACCAGCGGCTGCTTGGCAGCTCATGATCAACCGATACTTCAATCGTATTAACGGTTTTTCCGTCACATACAAGATCCCTGGTGAGATCAAACGCAAAGCTGGTATAGCCATACGGATGTGTTCCAAGTTTGCGGCCATTTACCGCAACTTCAGCATTCATATAGACACCGCCGCAGGATAACACAATTCTTGAGTCAGCAAAAGATTCCGGAAAGATCAGTTGTTTCCGATAGACTGCTTTTCCACCGGGAAGAAATCCGCTTTCTGCTTCATAATCCGTATTGAATGGTTCGCTGATTGAATAATCATGCGGCAGCGTAACCAATTCTGAAGCAGCGCCATCCTTTTGGAACTCCCAGTCTTCATTGATGCATGTTGTACGGCCTTCCATCACAAAAATATCTGCGGTTTCCTTCGCCTCCAAACGGAGCGGAAGGCAAAGCATCAGCAATGCGACCAGGGTAAGTACAGATACGATTCGTTTCATAAATAATATTGTAGCAGAAGCTCAATGAACCGATTTGCCCAACAAAAAAACAGAGCGCAACTGAACTGCACTCTGTTTTTCCATGAGTTTATTCCGCTTTTACGGATTCAGTTTTGAAGATGAACTTCACGCTGTCATTTTCATTTCCGGAAGCACCCGAGAAGTTGTTGTAGGAAGTGCCTGCATCGTTCAGGGCACTCAGACGATCAATAATATCGCCCAGTTTGTCACCAAACACTTCCGCAAGCTTATCCATGCCTTCTGACTCAAACGTTTCCATGCCTTCCAGCAGTTCCAGTGCGCCATCATCAAGGGCTGCGCTGCCATCATTGAGTTTGATCACACCATCACGCAATGTGGATACGCCGTTATCCAGTTCTGAAGTACCATCTTTGAGCTGACCGGCACCTTCTGCCAGTTTCCCGGTTCCTTCACTCAGTTCTTTTGAGCCGGCACTTAATGCGCTCGTTCCATCCGCAAGTGCCGCTGCACCATCTGATATGGAATGCACGCCTGTCGCAAGTGCGCCTGCACCTGCCGCAGCACTCCTGGAACCGTTGCTGAGTTGATCTGCCCCTGTTTTCAGTGCAGCCAGTCCGCCAAGCGGATTGCCGTTTTTATCCACTGTAACTTTACCTGTTTCATCCGCATAGCCTTCCAGTACAAGGATGCCGTTCTTGAGATCATTGGCACCTGCCGCAAGTGTTTCCGCACCTGCAACAAGACCTGCTGTGCTCTCTGTTCCTGCCATGCCTTCGTTGAGTCTGTTAACACCACCCTGTAAGAGCATCAGAGAATTGATCGATTCATCAAGTACTTTGGATGTGGTCTTATGCTGGGTCTTATTGGCAACCGCAGCTGCAAATCCCTGAATTGCCTGTTCAAGCTTGAGCTCTTCCGCACTCTTTTCCTTTTCTTCCATCAGCATAATCAGATTAGTCGCATCCGAATCAGAGAGATGGAATGCTGTTTCTGTTGTTACTTCCTGGTCTTCAACCGGTTCATTTTCAGTTACCGGTTCTTCCTGCGGCTGCACTTCGGTTTCTGGCAGCTCAGCAGCTTCTGCAATTTCAGCTGTTTCTTCAGTCGATTCTTCTTCAGCTTCCTCTGTGGTTTCAGGTGCGGTTGCCGGTGCGGCATTCAATGTCTGCTGCGCCGCATCATTATTCTCCTCGCTTATGGCTTTCTTAGTCTCACCTGCTGTGATTGTTTCAGAATTACAGGAGTTGTTCGCAGCTTTAAGCTTTACAATTTCATCACTTAAAC
>JAFWJY010000049.1 GCA_017514525.1 Solobacterium sp.
ACATGAACAGTCGCTGATTTACCGTCTTTTATGTAATTCATTCAAACTCTTTTTATTTCAGTCCTTCCTGTAATATTCACACTCATACCCGTCGGCCCGAAGCACGAGCCCGGGAATCCGCGCCGATGTCCGGACCATCTGTTTACAGATGTGTTGGACATCGGCGTCTTTTTCTGCCTCCATGATGATTTCGTCATCTTATGCTTTATAGATGCATGTTACAATTTGTGATATTATTTCTATATTAAAGCTTGACTCTGTAGTACTACAATCCTGTAAGATGGGGATATGAAAGATGGAGAATAATTATTATCAGAGAAGCAAACTGGCAAATGTTCTCGGTATCAGCAAAGAAACGCTGCGGTATTATGAGGATAAGCACATCATTGAGCCAAAACGTGATCCCAGTAACGGTTATCGTGCTTATGACGGATATGATTGCCAGACCCTCATTTATCTGCGGATGCTGAGAGCATATGACTATTCTTTGGAAGATGCCACTTCGGCCAAGATCAGCTTCGGTGATAAAGCGTTTGAGGAAAAGCTGCAGCAGAAGATCGATCGCACAGAGGTCGAAATCCGTAAACTGAAAAGGGAGATGCAGCTCCTTGAAGATCTTCAGACGTTATCACAGGCCTGGAGAGAAAACCGCTTCTTTATCCGTGTTGAAGAGTGGAACGAGGAGGTTTTCTTTCTTGCGCAATTGCATGGTTGGCTGCCGATCGTCGATGAAGAGCGGAATCACAGCGTGAAGCTTCTGACTGCTGAGCTTCCGATTTCTTTTTACGGGATGGTTTTAGACCGTAAGGCATGCGGAGATCAGATTCTGTCGTCTGACTGCAACGCGGATTCCAGCGGAATCTTCTGGCGGAGTTCGGATTGTGATGTTTTACCGGAAAGTGTCCGCAACATCAAATGGGATCGCAAATTCAGATGGAAAACGGTACTGCATGGCGTTTTACAGTTCAGCAGAGACGATCCAGAGGAATTGATTGTGTTCAGGAAGATTCGTGAACTGTTGTCAAACGCAGATCTGGCTCAGGATTATGAGATTTCTTCCGATATTGCCGTAAGAATTCTGCCAGTCTCTTTACCATCGGCTGAAGAGTTTCTTGAAGTGATTATCCCCATCGAAAAAAAGAATACGGAGGTCAAATCAGAATGAGAAAAGTATTGGCATTGCTGCTGACGGCTGTCATGCTGCTGTCATTATGCTGTGGGATGGCAGGTGCAGAGTCGACGGTCAAAGACGGCACTTACGAAGAAACTGTTTATGGAAACAACTTTACGATTCCGTTCAAAGTTGCGGTTACCTTCGAGAATAACGCCATCACTGCAATTGAAGTGACTGACCGCGGTGGCGAATGGGCGGAATATGATGATTCCATTCTTCAGTCTGCGATAGACACCTTCATTCCGCGGATTATCGAGGCGCAGAGCATTGCTGTGGATGCAACGACCGGTGCGACACTGTCTTCTGCCGGTATCCGCAATGCTGTCCGCATGGCGATTGAAGAAGCCAGCGGTGACGTGAAGGATTTCCAGATGAAGCCGGAAAAGAGCACTGAAACGGTTGTGATTGAGGGCTATGATGTTGTCGTTGTCGGCCTCGGTGCTTCCGGCGTCATGGCATACTGCAATGCCGCTGATGCCGGCGCGAAGGTTTTTGGCATTGATGCCGCGGCAAGAATTGGCGGCACATCCACGCAGACGAGCGGACCGATGGCTGTAAATCCTGCATCTGAGAGCGTGCAGAGCGGCGAGACTGTGGATGCAGAGGCTTTCAAGGCTCTCTGGAAGGAAGATACTGCCGGCGGCGCGAAGGACGAACTGATCGATCTGATTGTGGACAAATCCGGTGAGGCTCTTGACTATGCAATCAATGAGCTCGGATACTCGTTCTACCCGACTATGCCTTTCTTCTATCCTGATCTCGCGGTTTGGGCAACCTATAACTGTGAAGAGCGGTCGATCCACGATATGATGGTGAACGCCATCGAAAGTCGCAAAGCATTGAACGATAAGAATGACTACATGCTCGAACTGAAAGGGCAGGAGATCCTAAAGGATGAGAATGGAGCAGTTGCCGGGGTAAAGGCTGTCGCCTATGATGGCACCACTTATGAGATTTATGCGCCTTCCGTCATTCTTTGCACCGGCGGTTTCGGAGGCAACAGGGAGATGACGACGGAAGCTTACGGCTATCCGATCAGGCTGCACGGCATGTATCAGAACGATGGTACAATGATAAAGGCGGCCTTGGATGGTTTCAATGCCGGTACCTATTCCATGTCTTCAGCAGGCATGTGCCATTCGGGACGTACTGCCAATCTGGTTCGGATCGAAGGCGTGACGCCCGGACACAATAAGGCTCTTTCCGCGATTGCAAACAACTATGATATTCTGGCCGTTAATGAAAATGGCGTGCGTTTTGCAAACGAAGCAGGCAGCATGACGGTTGCTGAAAATTACTGGCGTGGTGGAACACAGTATTATTATGCGATTGTTGATCAGGCTTACATGGACAATCTGAAAGAAAACGGATTTGACAGCGTGTATATGATGATCAACTCTCAGGATTTCTCCAATTCCATGTGGTATCCGTTCATTTCCGAAAACTATGAGTACGCACTCCTCGAGAACGATCCGATCACAGATATGGATACGTTGATCGAAGGCTCTATCGCGGCAAAGAATCTGTATAAGGCAAGTACGGTCGCAGAGCTGGCCGAGTTAATCGGTGCGCCAGAACTGAGCGCTTCGGTTGAAGCATACAATGCTTCCTGCGAGAGCGGTGAGGATACAGAGTTTGGCAAAGATGCGGAATTCCTGAAGAAGATTGATGAAGCCAGCGGTGCTGTCTATGCCATCAAGGCTGCACCTTATTGCTATAGCACCAACGGTGCACTGGATGTAAATGTGAATATCGAGGTGCTGGATGCTGACGGTAATGTAATCCCAGGCCTGTATGCTTGCGGCACGGATTCCATGGGCGTCTTCTTTACGGAAGAGACCGGCTATATTGACTACGGTGGTGTTGCTCATGGCTGGTGCTTTACGTCCGACAAGATCGCAGGCGAAAATGCCGCTGCTTATGGCATGCAGATGAACGAGAAAGCAGAAGCTGCATAAAACCTGTTTTGCGCAGGTTATAAAAACAGAGCCGTTTTGGCTCTGTTTTTTTATATTCAGTCCTTCCTGTAATATTCGCGCTCATACCCGTCAGCCCGGAGTAGCTGATCCCTTCGCCGCCAAAGCGGTTTTCACAGAAATGAAGAGCACGGTGGAACGATCAGAGATTGAATTATCA
>JAFWJY010000050.1 GCA_017514525.1 Solobacterium sp.
AGCGGATACGGGAGCTGTTTCCAAAGGCTGTCTGTATTCCCATCAGCCGGTATACCGATGTATTCAACCGCTCCCGGCAGAGCTATGAAGACCAGTACGCCCGTCAGAATCTGATCCTTGCGGAAAAACACGGCACTTTCCTGTATGAAGGCGCACCCGTCTGCCATGATTTTGGCAATCGTCGTTTCTTCTATACGGCAATGGCAATCAACTGTCTGTATAACTGCGAATACTGCTGGCTCAAAGGCATGTACAACTCTGCCAACCTTGTATTGTTTGTAAATCTCGAAGACGCGTTTCAGGAAACGGAGCAGCGCCTGGAAGAAGGACCAACGTATCTTTCGCTCTCGTTTGAAAGTGATCTGGTTCCCCTGGAGCCTTTCACGCATCAGATCACCCGCTGGAATACCTTTGTAAAACAACATGCCGGCCTGACTACTGAAATCCGGACAAAGTGCGGCTCAACAGCCATCTATGAAACACTGGAAGCCAGTGACCGCTTCATCACCGCGTTTACGCTTTCCCCGCAGGTACTGATCGATGCCATGGAACACGGCACCAGTTCATTGGCACAGCGCCTAGACGCAGTTAACGCCGCCATGCGTAACGGCTTCCCGGTGCGCATCTGTTTCGATCCGATGATCCGCATCCCGGACTGGAAAACAGCTTATGAAGAACTGATTCATACCGTCACAGACAAAGTGGACCTGTCCGCGGTCAAAGACTTCAGCATTGGCACTTACCGCCAATCCGACACCTACCAGCGCCGGATGCGCAGGCGATTCCCTGCCTCTGCTGTACTCCAATACCCGTACGAAACAAAAAACGGATACTGCCAGTATCCGGAACCGGAAAAAACAGAAATGGAACAGTTTCTGAAACATGCATTACTGCAATATGTCAGAGAGGAACAGATCTATCTGCTGGAGGACAATGTATGACAAATCTTGCGCTTATAACCGGAGCTTCTTCCGGCATTGGTCAGGCAATTGCGAAACAATTGCTTGATGCCGGGTGGGAAGTATATGGCATTGGCCGCAGCTTCCACGAAGATACCATGATTTCCCATCCGCTGTTCCACAAAGTAACGCTGGATCTTTTGGATGATAATGCCCTGCATGCCTTTTTGGACGAACTTCCAGTCCAGTCACTGAAGCTGCTGGTCAATAATGCCGGCGTTGCCTGGTATGGCCCGCATGAGACAATCTCTGCCAGCCACATCGAAACCATGTGCAGGACAAATCTGGAGCTGCCAATGAAACTCTGTGCAGCGCTGTTGCGACCGTTGCGTGAAAACAAAGGAACGATCATCAACATTGCCAGTGTCACGGCACTTTCCACCAGCCCGCACGGGGCTGCCTACGGTGCGCTGAAAGCAGGTCTCGTTCATTTCAGCAGAACACTGCTGGAAGAAAACCGGAAAGCAGGACTGCGCGTAATGACGATCCTGCCGGATATGACTGATACGGAGCTCTATCGCAACGCCGACTTTACCGTATGCAGGGAGGATGGCTGTTTTCTCTCTGCCGCCCAGGTGGCTGATGCGGTGATGGTAATGTTAAATCAGCCGGAAGGAACGCTGATTACAGAGCTTACACTGCGGCCACAGTATCACCGGATTGCCAAAAAGAAAAAC
>JAFWJY010000051.1 GCA_017514525.1 Solobacterium sp.
AACGGCTCTACCTTTGGCGGCAATCCGGCGGTCTGTGCCGGAGCCCTCGCCAATATCAGTCGTCTGGATGATGCCTTTCTTGCGACTGTACAGGAAAAATCTGCCTGGATCTTTGAACAGTTTCAAAACGCACCGGGCGTAAAATCCATCAGCGGTCTGGGACTGATGATCGGCATTGAACCGGAACAGGGAACTGCATCCGCTATTGCCAATGCATGTCTTTCCAATGGCGTACTGGTACTGACAGCCGGCGGCAATAAAGTTCGTCTTCTGCCGCCGCTGAATATTTCCATGGAAGAGTTGAAACAGGCAGTAGCGGTAATCAAAACGGCGTTTGCCGCATCCGGAAAGGAGTAAGCGATGAACCTCAAAGGAAGAGACTTTCTGAAACTGCTGGATTTTTCCAGTGAAGAAATCAGCTATCTGATTGATTTGGCGGCTGAATTAAAAGCGAAGAAGAAAGCCGGACAGCCGCACCGTCTTTGCGAAGGTAAAAATGTTGCGCTGATTTTTGAAAAGACCAGCACCCGCACCCGCTGTGCCTTTGAAGTTGCCGCAAGCGATCTTGGCATGGGCAGCACATATCTTGGCCCGACCGGAACACAGATCGGCGTCAAGGAATCCATCCCGGATACCGCACGCGTACTTGCGGGCATGTATGATGCGATCGAGTATCGCGGGTATGGCCAGGCACTTGTCGAAGAGCTTGCGCAATATTCCAGCGTGCCGGTCTACAACGGTCTGACCAATGAGTTCCACCCAACTCAGATTCTTGCGGATATGCTGACGATCCGGGAACACTTTGGAACGCTGAAGGGCATTCATTTTGTGTACATGGGGGATGCGCGAAACAACATGGGCCGCTCCCTAATGGTTGGCTGTGCCAAGCTTGGCCTCCACTTTACCGCCTGCGCGCCAGCAGGCTACTTCCCGGATGAAGAACTGACTTCCACCTGTAAGGCAATTGCTGCAGAAACCGGCGGATCCATTACCTTCAGCAGTGAACCTTATGAAGCAGTGAAAGAAGCGGATGTCATTTATACCGATATCTGGGTATCCATGGGAGAACCGGAAGAAGTATGGGCGGAGCGCATTGGCTTGATGACACCATTCCAGGTGAATGCCGAGCTCATGCACCATGCGAAGAAGGAAACCGTATTTATGCACTGTCTGCCTTCCTACCACGATCAGCGCACAGATATCGGCAAACAGGTTGGTGAGAAATACCATATGGACGCTTTGGAAGTAACGGATGAAGTGTTTGAAAGCCCGCAGTCCCTGGTATTCCAGGAAGCGGAAAACCGCATGCATACGATCAAAGCGGTAATGGCAGCGACATTATGACAGAAACCAAAGCATATCTTGTACTTTCAAACGGATCAGTCTTTGAAGGCTGGTCCTTTGGTGCTTCCTGCGCACAGATCGGTGAACTGGTGTTTACCACAAACATGTGCGGGTATATTGAAACCCTGACGGACCCAAGCTATGCCGGACAGATCGTCCTGCAGACATTTCCTCTGATCGGCAATTACGGAATCATTCCGGAAGATTTTGAAGGCAAGCCGTTCCTGCATGGATATGTCGTCCGGGAATACTGCAAAACGCCATCCAACTTCCGCAGTGAAGAGACATTGGATGCGTATTTAAAACAACATGGCATCCCGGGGATTTACGGGGTCGATACCAGAGCTCTGACGGAACTGATCCGGGAATCCGGCGTCATGAACGCGATGATCACCGATCAGATACCAGCAGACCTGAGTGCGATCCAGTCCTATCAGGTAACAGGCGTCGTTGCCAAGGCAAGCGACCCGCAGGTACAGGTATACGCAATTCCTGATCCAAAGCATCATGTTGTGCTGATGGACTTTGGAGCCAAGCAGAATATCATCCGCGAACTGAATCAGGCTGGCTGCACCGTAACTGCAGTTCCATACAACACGACTGCAGAAACCATTCTTTCCTATCATCCCGATGGGGTGATGCTGTCAAACGGGCCTGGTGATCCGGCGGAAAACAAGGATGTGATCCGCGAGATCCGCAAGCTGATGGGGAAGGTTCCGATGTTTGGCATCTGCCTGGGTCATCAGCTGATGGCGCTGGCTGCCGGCGGCTCAACCTACAAGATGAAGTACGGCCATCGTGGCGCCAATCAGCCGGTAACCGATCTGGTCTCAAAGAGGACCTTTATCACAACGCAGAATCATGGCTATGCGGTAGACCTTGGTTCCCTAAAAGGCAAGGCCAGCGTACGCTTTATCAATGCGAATGATCTAACCTGCGAAGGACTGGATTATCCGGTTCAGCGCTGCTTTACCGTGCAGTTTCATCCGGAAGCCTGCGCCGGTCCAAAGGATACAGAGTTTCTGTTCAAACGCTTTATCAGACTGATGGAGGAACACTGATGCCAAAAGATACTTCCATTCAAAAAATACTGGTGATCGGGTCCGGCCCGATTGTCATTGGACAGGCTGCGGAATTTGACTATGCCGGAGCGCAGGCATGCCGTGTGCTGCGTCAGGAGGGCATCAATGTCGTGCTCGCCAATTCCAATCCGGCTACGATCATGACCGATCGGCATCTTGCGGATGAGATCTATCTGGAACCGTTAAATGTTGATACGCTGAAGCGCATTATCGAAAAGGAAAAACCGGACAGCCTGCTGGCAGGCCTGGGTGGTCAGACAGGTCTGACTCTGGCACTGCAGCTATGTGAAGATAACTGGCTCGAAGACCATGGGGTGCGCCTGCTGGGTTCTGATATTACAGCGATCCGCAGGGCGGAGGACCGTGACCTGTTCCGCAAGGCCATGCAGAAAATACATCAGCCCGTTGTAGCCTCTGAAATTGCGGTAACTGAAGCGGAGGCGCTGGAAGCTGCTGAACGCATCGGCTATCCGGTTATTGTGCGCCCGGCCTTTACGCTGGGCGGAACCGGCGGCGGCATTGCGGAAAATGAAGCGGAATTAAAGACGATCGCACATTCCGGTCTTGAGCTGTCTCCGATTCATCAGATCCTGATTGAACGCTCCATTGCCGGCTGGAAGGAAATTGAATTTGAAACAATGCGGGATGCCTTAGGCAATGTGATTGCCGTCTGTTCCATGGAAAACATGGATCCGGTCGGCATTCATACCGGCGACTCCATTGTTGTTTCGCCATGTCTGACATTAGCAGACAAGGAGTTTCAGATGCTGCGGAAGGCATCGCTTGATATCATTACGGAACTCAACATCGTCGGCGGCTGTAACGTCCAATTAGCACTGGATCCGGAGAGTTTTGAGTATGCGGTCATTGAAGTCAATCCCCGTGTCTCACGTTCCAGTGCGCTGGCTTCCAAGGCAACCGGCTATCCGATTGCCAAAGTGACCACAAAGATCGCACTTGGCTATTCCCTGGATGAGATTCGCAATGAAGTGACTGGAAAGACCTGTTCCTGCTTTGAACCGGCGCTTGACTATGTCGTGGTCAAAGTTCCGAAGTGGCCGTTTGACAAGTTTGCCGGCTCCAGCCGCAGCCTTGGCACTCAGATGAAGGCAACCGGTGAAGTAATGGCCATTGCCTCCAACTTTGAAGCGGCACTGCTGAAGGCAATCCGCGGTGCGGAAATCGGTCTTGATACCCTTCATATGGAAACGACAGATTCACAGGATATCCTTACGCGTCTTGAACGAAAAGATGACCGACGTCTTTTTACCGTATTCGAGGCGTTACAAAAGGGTGTCTCCGTGGAACAGATCCATGCGATCACAAAAATTGATGAATGGTTTTTATACCGCATCCTGAATCTTGTCCAGTACGAAGCCTCCATTGAGAACGGACTCGATGAAGCATCTTACCGGGAAGGAAAGCGGCTAGGCTATACCGATGCGGCCTTACAGCGTCTCAGCGGAAGCAAACTGCCGCTCCATCTTGACCTTACGTATAAGATGGTCGATACCTGTGCCGCTGAATTTGCGGCAGAGACTCCATACTTCTATTCCGGTATCGATTCCCGTTGCGAAGCGAGAAACTTAAAACGCAGTGGCAAGGAAGTCATCATGGTGCTTGGCTCCGGTCCGATCCGGATCGGACAGGGCATCGAGTTTGATTATTCTTCGGTCCATTGTGTCTGGACGCTGCGGGAAATGGGCTACGATGTCGTCATCGTAAACAATAACCCGGAGACCGTCTCGACCGATTTTGATACGGCTGACCGGCTCTACTTTGAACCGCTGTGCCCGGAAGATGTCATGGGCATCATTCAGGTTGAAAAACCGATCGGTGTTGTAGTGGCATTTGGCGGACAGACCGCGATCAAGCTGACATCCTACCTGAACGATCATGACATTCCGATTCTTGGTACTTCTGCCGAAAGCATAGACCTGGCTGAGGACCGGGAGCGCTTTGATGCGCTGCTGGAATCCCTTGCGGTAAAACGCCCCAAAGGCAGTGCGGTCAAAACCATGGAGGAAGCAGTTCAGGCTGCGGATAGACTTGGCTATCCGGTGCTGCTGCGGCCATCCTATGTCATTGGCGGGCTGAATATGACGATTGCTCATGAAGAAACGGATACCCGTGAATACATGGCCCGCATTCTCAAACAGGGCATTGAAAACCCGGTGCTGATCGACCAGTACCTGCCAGGCATTGAGCTGGAAGTAGATGTCATCTCCGATGGCACTAATGTCTTAATACCAGGCATTATGGAACATATTGAGCGGGCTGGTGTGCATTCCGGTGACTCGATTGCAGTCTACCCGCCATATAACCTCAACGACAAAGACCTGCAGCGGGTCATTCAGGTTTCTGAGAAGCTGACATTGGCCATGAAGACAAGAGGCCTCGTGAACATTCAGTACCTGATGTTTGGCGGGGAGCTGTATGTGATTGAGGTCAATCCGCGTGCCAGCCGTACGGTGCCGTATATCTCAAAGGTAACAGGCGTGCCAATGGTTGATCTTGCCTCCCGCATCATGCTGGGAAGCGATCTGCTGTCGCTTGGCTGGGGCACAGGCTTACATCCGCTTCCGCCTTACAGCTGTGTAAAGGTTCCGGTATTCTCATTTGAAAAACTGAGTGATGCCAATTCGATACTTGGCCCGGAAATGAAGTCAACCGGTGAAGTGCTCGGCATTGGCCGCACGCTGCCAGAGGCCTTGTACAAGGGCCTGATTGCGGCAGGCTTCAAAGTGCCGCATCTGCACAGTGAAGACGAAAACGGCGTTTTGATCAGTGTCGAAACGCATGACTATCAGGAAATCCTGGATGTGGCCAAGAAGCTGAATGATTTAGGTATGAAGCTCTATGCGACGACTGGTACAGCGCAGGCGATTGCGACCATGGGTATTCCGGTCACGCCGGTTGCCAATGCGACGGAAAGCGATGAGATCATTTCCCTCATGGAAGCCGGCCGGCTCAGCTATATTATTTACACTGGTGCTGTAAAAGATGAGACGATGGGAGACTACACTGCACTCCATCAGAAGGCGATGCTGCTGAATATCCCGTGTCTTACCAGTGTGGATACCGCCAATGCGCTTTCCGATATGATTGCCAGCCACTTCAATGCCTATAACACGGAACTGGTAGACATCAATCACATGCGCAGGGAAACAGTGACCATTCCGTTCACCAAGATGCATGACTGCGGCAATGACTATATCTTCATTGAAAACTTTGACAGGCGCATCACAAGCCCGGAATCCCTCTGCGTTACGCTTTGCCGGCACCACTATGGCATTGGGGCAGACGGTATTGTGCTGATTGAGCATTCTGAAGTGGCGGACGCCCGCATGCGCAGTTTCAACAAGGATGGTACAGAAGGCAAAATGGCCGGCAACAACCTTCGCTGCATTGCCAAATACCTGTATGACAAAGGCATCGCCGTCAAAGATCGCCTGACGATAGAAACGGCGGAAGGCCTGCGCACTGTTCAGGTCTATACCAACCAGGGAAAGGTCGGCATCGCTTCCGTTGATATGGGTGATGTTGACTGGCACAGCAGCGCCGTACCGGTACAAACAGACCTTGAAGAAACCTTTGATTACCCGTATGAATTTGAAGGGGAGACGTATCACATCAGCTGTCTTTCCGTTGGCAACCCGCATTGTGTGATCTTCCGGAAGGAACTCGATGCGATTAATCTGGAAGACATCGGCCCAAAGCTTGAATATGCGAAGCTGTTTCCGGATCGCGCCAATATTGAATTTGTCCGGGTTGTCGATTCCTGCACGCTGCGGGTAAGGGTATGGGAGCGCTCCAATGGTGCCACGCTTGCCTGCGGAACCGGAGCCTGTGCGGCTGCGGCTGCGGCGATCCGTTATGGCTACTGCAGGGAAGGAACGGACATTACCGTCAAACTTCCAGGCGGTGACATGGTTGTACGCATGGAAAACCATCACATCACGCTGACCGGCGGTGCTTCCATTGTCTTTGAAGGAACCTTTGAATACTAACGTAAAAAGAACACGCAACTGAATCACTCAGCTGCGTGTTTTGCGCTGTGTCTGCTGGCGGCGCTTTGCCTTTCTGCGCCGGCGTCTGGCGCGGCGGATCTGATAGCGGATATAGAGAATCAGGTAACCAAGTACCAGAATGATCGGAATCACAGGAATCCAGAAGAGCACCGGGTGACGCTTATGAAATGCGTGGATCTGATTGCGGATATGCATGAAGCCGCTGTAGCGGTAGGAATCTGCCGCATACAGAACTTCTTCATGTACCAGCTGCCCATCGGCAGTGATCTTCAAGATGCCCAGCTCATCCCCGGCTTCAACTGGCGCCTGCAGCGTATCGGGCACCTCGGTGAGCACTTCAATAACTGCGTCCTTTGGCAGATCCATCGTAACGGTGGAAGGGGCCTTCAGTGTGAATGTCGGATTCTCCCAGGCATCCAGAACCTGGATTTCCTGAAGTGCGCTTCCTTCTTCCATCAGAGACTTGCGACTGTACCGGTCAAAGTACCAGTTGTAAATTGTTGAGGCATCCTGAATGTGACCGAGATCCTGTGAGCCGGCAGTTACCAGCACCATATGCATGGCATCCTGCTGCGCATGGGATACGAGACACCTACCTGCCTGTGGCGTGTATCCGGTTTTTCCGCCGAGAAAACCGGGAATGGAGAAGGAGCCTTCCCCCTGATTGATCACTGGCCAGCAGGTTGATGTGATGGTAAGACCATCCGGTGCGGATGCCAGAGGCCCGGTAGTATAAGAGGGTGTGGCCAGAATTTCCGCAAATGTCTCATTTCCTAGGGCATAGGTCATCAGAATGGAGATGTCCTTCAGGCTTGCATGCAGCGTATCGTCATGAAGGCCAGTCGGATTGGCAAAGTGCGTATGGTCCATGCCTAGTTCCGCAGCTTTCCGGTTCATCTGCTCGACAAAGGTGCTGACGCTGCCAAAACTGCGAATTGCCAGGGCATTGACCGCATCTGCTCCGCTTGGCAGCAGGACCCCATATAACAATTCTCTTACCGTCGGCGCATCCCCGGGCCAGAATCCCGCGACCGAGGCATCGGCCTCAATCAGACCTGCCCACATCTCATCCGTGATCGTGATGCGCTCCTCAAGATCAGTGAAGGTTTCCAAGGCGATGACGGCGGTCATGACCTTCGTCATGGAAGCAGGGTAGATCTCTGTTTCTCCATTAAAAGACCAGATGACCTGCCCGTTATCAATGTCGATCAGGTAGGCGTTCGTACTGGTTATCGTTGGGGTTGTTTCATCTGTATAAGGATAATCCTGTGCCTTCACTGTATTTATCATACTGAACAACAGCAGGACTGACAGAAAAAGATTGTTTATCGTTCTCATGTCTCGTGATTATACAGGTGCTTCGCGTTGAATTCAATCATCGGATTGACTATAATGACTTCATTAGTAAACAGATAGGGAGTATACATATGACACAGTTCTGGTCTTCACTGCTCTGGTTTGTTCTCGGCGGAGCAGTTGGTGCGCTTCTCGGGTTCTATTTCACCCGCAAAGCTTTCGAGAAACAGCTGAAGGAGAATCCTCCGATTACCGAAAAACAGATTCGTGCAATGTTCATGCAGATGGGAAGAAAGCCCAGCGAAGCTCAGATCAAGGCCGTCATGAAGTCCATGGGACAGGGCTGAGCTCCGAAACAATTCACGGCATTATTGCTGGTAAACCAGAGTTTACCGGCTTTTTTTACGCAAGGGTAGGATGAATCCTGAAAATAATGCTTAAAACCGCTTACATTTGTTTTATAATATTGCCCGTAGAAATACAGGAGGACATATGAGTCAAGAAAAAAAGGTTTTCCAGGCTATGGATGGAAACACCGCTACTGCGCATTCTGCGTATGCATTTACTGAAGTAGCAGGCATCTATCCGATTACTCCGTCATCCCCGATGGCAGAGAATGTCGACGCATGGGCAACTGCCGGCCGCACCAACGTATTCGGTGACAAGGTCAAGGTTGTCGAAATGCAGGCAGAGGGCGGCGCAGCCGGTGCTGTCCATGGCGCATTGCAGGGTGGTGCGCTCGCGGCTACCTTTACCGCATCCCAGGGATTGCTGCTGATGATCCCGAACCTCTACAAGCTGAAGGGCGAATTGCTGCCGGGTGTTGTCCATGTTGCAGCTCGTTCCCTTGCAACCCACACACTTTCCATCTTTGGTGACCATCAGGACGTTTATGCATGCCGTCAGACCGGCATTGTCATGATGTGCTCCCACAGCGTTCAGGACTGTATGGATCTTGCAGGTGCTGCGCATCTGATTGCAATCGATGGTTCTGTTCCTGTCATGCACTTCTTCGATGGTTTCCGTACTTCTCATGAAATCGACAAGATCGAAGTCATGGACTACGACTTCCTCAAGAGCCTGCTCCCGATGGAGAAGGTTGAGGCATTCCGTGCCAAGGCTCTGAACCCGCATGGCAACGCAATCACACGCGGTGGTTCTCAGAACGATGACATCTACTTCCAGGCTGCAGAAGCTCAGAACGAGCACTATGCAAATGTGCCGGATATTGCAGCGAAGTACTTCAAGGCAATTTCCGAGCACACCGGAAGAAATTATGCACCGTTTACCTATGTTGGTGCTCCGGATGCAGAGCGCATCATCATTGCGATGGGTTCTGTTACAGACACCATCACAGAAACAATCAACACACTTGTTGCACGCGGCGAAAAGGTCGGTCTCATCAAGGTTTATCTGTACCGTCCGTTCTCCGAGAAGTATCTCGAAGCAGTTCTGCCGGCTTCTGTTAAGAAGATCGCAGTTCTCGACCGTGCAAAAGAGCAGGGCGCAAGAGAGCCGCTGTTCCTTGATGTCTGCTATGCACTCCGCAAGCACAAGGATCTCACAATTGTCGGCGGCCGTTACGGTCTGTCCTCCAAGGATACCAACCCGTCTCACATCAACGCTGTCTATGAAGAACTCAAGAAGGATGATCCGAAAGAAGAGTTCACCATCGGCATCGAAGATGATGTTACCAACCTGTCCCTTGCACCGGTTGACATCAAGGTTGACGCTGACTACACAAGCTGCCTGTTCTATGGACTTGGTTCCGATGGTACGGTCGGTGCCAACAAGAGCACTGTTAAGATCATCGGTAACAACACCGATCTCTATTCCCAGGCTTACTTCGCTTACGACTCCAAGAAGGCCGGCGGCGTAACCCGCAGCCATCTGCGTTTCGGCAAGAGCCCGATCCACAGCCCGTACTACATCGACAAGGCAGACTTCATTTCCTGCTCACTGGAAAGCTACTGCTTCAAGTTCGATATGGTTCGCAACCTGAAGGAAGGCGGAACATTCCTGCTGAATACTACCTTCCCGGCAGAAGAGATTGAAAACCATCTCCCGAACCGTATGCTGGCAGGTCTTGCTGCGAAGAACGCGAAGTTCTACATCATCAATGCCAATAAGCTTGCGATGGAATGCCACATGGGCCGTCATACCAACACGATCCTGCAGTCTGCGTTCTTCAAGCTGAACCCGCA
>JAFWJY010000052.1 GCA_017514525.1 Solobacterium sp.
CCTTGGAAAATGACACCGACAGGTGATCCTGGCATGTATTATGCAGATTAGTTCATTTAAGGTCTCAATGACGAAACCTATTGAACTAACAGTTTATTTCCATACATATGCAGCTATGAGATAATCACCTCAGTAAGATCAAACATATGTACGGAACCATTCATTTCCACATCAGCAGGAATCGTTATCCTGCTTTATTTGACTACTGTGCTGCTATGACTGAGAAGTCCAGAAACCTCAGAAATGCGGTCCTTTTCCGTGTGCGTCAGCACTTTACCTCTTATGGTAAAGATACTCTTCAGCCACTTCAGGAAGAAGTAAGAGCTGAAGTCCTTCGCACCTGTAAGAAGACGGGACGAGATATGCCAAAACAAGTATTAACGTATTACTTCATGGATAAGCTTCTTCGAGTCAATCGGAATCCGGATTATTACAGCGGATTGCCAATGCAAAGCGCTCAGGCTGTCACCAAAGAAACAATCAATGACTTCAATAGCTGGTTGAAGGCGCTTCGGGCATATAACAAAGATTCTTCTTCGTTTACCGGAAAACCAAAGATGCCAAGGTATACAACATGCGATCACCGCATCGTCTCGATGACAAATCAGGATTGCATCATATACAGAACAGAGGATGGAAGCACCTGTCTGAAGCTTCCAAAGACCAAAGAGAAACTGCATGTCATATTCCCGGATGATGCAAAGCTGAAGGAGGTGAAGATCAAACCGTGCTATTCGGAATATGAGATCATCGTGATTTATGAGCAGGAAGCTGGATCAGCAGTATGCAACGGTACGTATGCCGCAGGAATCGATCAGGGCGTAGAGAACATCATAGCTTTCGTAAGTAATGACGGTAAGACACCAATACTGTACAAGGGTGGTGCGATCAAAGCGATGAATCAGTCCTACAATAAGGCAAAAGCGAAGTACACTGGCATCCTGATGAAAGGCCATGACCCAAAGAGGGTCAATATCCATACCACAAGACTGTCCAACATCGAGCGGAAGCGCTCTTCGTTTCTGCGTGATGAGATGCACAGGATCAGTAATCACGTTGTGAAGGAATGTATCAGCAGAGGCATTGGTACACTTGTGATTGGAAAGAATGTACAGTGGAAAACAAAGACCGCTATGTCAAAACAGTCAAACCAGACATTTGTACAGATACCCCACTGCACACTGGTATGGATGATCCGGTATAAAGCAGAACGCAATGGCATTACTGTGATTGAGCAGGAAGAGTCCTATACCTCAAAGGCAAGTTTTCTGGATGGTGATACATTACCGGTATATGGAGACAAGCAGACTCATATCTTCAGTGGGAAGCGTATTTTAAGGGGTCTGTACTGTTCCAAAGACGGAACGGTACTGAATGCGGATATCAATGCGGCATTGAACATCCTTCGTAAAGCGAAGCCCGAAGCGTTTGAAAAGATGAAAGATTATTCCTTCCTTCAGAATGTCAGGACAGTTAAGTTTCGAGACCTGCATCCTGCAGGAAGAGCTTTAAGCTAAATGTAATCCAGAAATGGATAGAGGGCGTGTGTCCGTCCTTGTGTATCACGGGAAGCCTGAAACAAGTGTTCAGGTCCGAAAGGGGCAACTTCCACGGATCTCAGAAGCTACATCCATAGGATATGAGCTTTGCTCATACCGCATGGATGTAGTGGTTCACTGTCAAAAGACAAATCGCTGACTGCAGAGGTTACTTGCTCGTCGTAAACAGGCAGAAACGCGTTATACTAATGATATTAAGGAATAAAAAGGAGTTTGTTTGGTATGGATGAAACGATGAAAAAAGTGGGCCGGAAGATGAGCCTGTACATGGGTGTAACGATGAGCTTTGTACTGTCTCTGGTAGGCAATCTCTCGTCTGGACATTTTACATTTCCCGGCTTTCTGCTGAGCTTTGTGATCAGCACGGTTGTTGCACTGTTGATCGGTATGATCGTACCGGTTGGAAAGATTACCCGCGATGCACTGAAAAACGCAAAACTGTCGCCGGATTCCACCGGCGGCAAGCTGCTCAGCGCACTGATCTCAGATCTTATTTACACACCGGTCATGACACTGCTGATGGTGTTCCTTGCCTATCGCCAGGCGGTATCGCATGGTGCGCAGCTTAACTTTCTGAGTATGTTCCTGCCATCCTTACTGCTCTCACTGGTTGTTGGCTACTTCTGCATTTTCTTCATCGAGCCTGTTTATATGAAGCTCGCCATGAAGGACGTCCGCGCCTGATTCAAGCGAGGGGTAACTGTTATGAAAAAAGAAAAATCCTGCGGAGCGGTTGTATTCCGCAAACAGAATGAACTGGAAGTACTGATCATACGTCAGAACCAGGGACACTGGTGCTTTCCAAAAGGACACGTGGAAGGGACGGAAACGGAACACGAGACCGCTGCACGTGAAGTAATGGAAGAAACCGGAGCGGAGATCCGCTTCATCGGAGGCTTCCGGGAAGAAACGCATTACAGCCCGAAAGAAGACGTTGAAAAAGATGTGGTATGGTTTATTGCCGCGCCAATCAACAATACGCTGAAACGGCAGAAGGAAGAGATTGCGGAAATCCTGTGGACGAATGTTGTAGAGGCATCTGCGCTTTTGACCTATGACAATGACCGCCAGCTGTTCCGCAAAGCTGTTAAATTTATGAAAGAGCAGGAAGAAGGCGATTTCTGATGATTCAGATGCGTTCCGGCAGTTCTGAATCTGTGCTTCGTGAGGAAGAGGTCCCCGCGAAGCTTTTCGTTTTTGCGCAGAACCTTACGCCTGTCGCAAAACAGCTGTGTGACGGCCCAAACGTACTGGGTAATGTCATTTATTATCCAAATCCGGCAACTCACCAGGCAGCGCTCAGGCTGAATCTTTCTGCTGACAGCGAGCCAACAAGGCTTGCCTGCCTCTATGCGATTATCTATGAGGCGGAATGCCGTTGGAAAGTACAGGAGCTGATTGCCTGTCCTGCGGATCCGGCAGGACGCCGCCTGCTTTCCAAAGCACTGTTTTATCCAAAGGGACAGCTGTATATCCGCAGAACGGATGCCTTCCGCTATCGCATTCCGGATCATTGTTTTGATCGGGAAGGCTATCTGATCAACCAGGGAGAGATCAAAGACATTGCTTTTGGGCTGCGCTCCACGCATATCAACGGCTGTGGCTGGGTTTCTGCCTATAATCTTTTGAAACTCAATGGAAAAGAACTGCCGATTTCAGAAATCGTAAGAGGACTTTCAAAGTACGGTCTTGGAGAACTGAGCGGAGAAAACATAATAAACCTGGCGTTTTTTCTGTCCCGCAACAATCTGCCGGTGCGCATTTCTGCCGGACGCGCCAATATCACAAAACACATGAAGACCGCATCCAGCGGGATTCTGCTGTATTCCAATCGCTTTCTTGGATCCCACTACGCAGCCTGGAAACGACTGGATGAGGAACGGTGCTGTTTCTATAACGCGGTTTATGGAAGAAGTGCGTACGTGATGACGCCCGATGCGTTTTTTGACCGGCATGTAAAAGGGCTGAATAAACTGCTCCTGTATGTCGAATGAACTGTTTCATCGTTCAGCACAACCAATCTGTAGGAAAGTACATCAGCGAAATGCCTGGACTGCGTTCTGAGGACACCTGAAACAGGCTGGTTCAGAATTGCGCGAAACAGTGGATAATAGTAAAATATGTAACATGCGAAACTTGAAACGAATCCTGCCGACAGCCCTTGCCTGGGCGCTGTTCAACGGCAGTATTAATACCTATGCATTAGAGCCGACCGATGTTACGATGGACGGTCTTTTTCATTTGGTAGACTTTGAAACCCAGGAGATTCTGGAAGGGGCGTACGGTTCCTTCCGGGATGCCAAGTCGGTATACAACAACATCAAGGAAGACTATACCAATCTTGGCATTGTAAAAGACGGCGAAACGTATGAAGCGGAATATGCACTCTCATTATTCAAGGTGAATGACGCCTGTGATTTTGAGATTACCTATACCAATACCTCCGATGGAACCGAAGGTACTTTAAACGGCTGTTATGGCGTGGATGCGGCCTATCTCTATACGGATGATGAAGGGCAGTATGCGACCTTTTCCCTGAGCGGCGTAACGGGACAGACAGCTCTTGAAAATGTCACGGTTGTCCCGCTTCAGAATGTGTATGTCAATCTGTCCATGTTTACGGTGCAGGACGGCATTCTCTATCACATGATCAAAGGGGAAATGGAGGATGACTATTTTGCCTATATCGTAAGCCATGGTACAGCCCCGTCTTATCTGGAAGAAGGCAGGGCCTACTACAGCTATGATGGCCATTACTTCTACAGTGATGACATGCTGTATCAGATGCTTGATGACTATCGCAGCGGCATCCGAAACAACAGCGTTAACAGTGAAGATCCCTGGTATGACTGGTACCAGTTTGTCTCTCACCGTACGATCACGCATGCCACAATGGAACAGCTGCGCACGTATTTCTATGAACAGATGGGACTGAAGGGACCGATTACCTCCTATCTTGACAATGATAAAGACGGTACGCATGATGTTCTGAATGAATCACAGTTCTACGGACTGGAAGACAGCTTTTTCCAATACCAGTATGAATTCGGCGCCAATGCGCTGATGATGCTGGCAATCTCCCAGCTGGAATCCTCGGATGGAAGAAGCTCACTCAGCTTTACCAGAAACAACCTCTATTCCCATGCGGCGTATGACAGTGAGGCAGAGGCAGAGAAGGGCAGATATTCCGATATCCGCAATTCGATCTATTCGCATGCGAAGTACTACCTCAGCGGCAGTTATCTCAGTCCGATGAAGGAACAGTATAACGGCGGCTTCTTCGGCAATAAATCAGCCGGTATGAATGTCCGCTACAGCAGTGATCCCTACTGGGGCGAAAAAGCGGCAGCTGCCTACCGTGCGCTGGATGAAGCGCTTGGTGCCAATGATTCCAGCCAGGTGCGTCTTGGCATCCGTACCGTTGAGGATGAAACGATCGTATACAAAGATCCAAGTACGGAAACACCGCTTTATACAACCGGTGAAATGCCGGATATGGCCTTTGTCATTCTGGGTGAAGAATCCAATGATGCCGGCGACTGGTACAAGATCCAGAGTGATGCGACACTGGATGATAATCACGCAGTTGATCTGTCCTACTATTATCGCTGGAAGGAAGATGTTGCCTATATCAAACAGGATTCCGTACAGATCATTCTCAATGATCCGGTAGAGGAAGCTTCCTACGCAACCGTAACCTTCCGTGCGGATGGCGGCAGATTTCCAGGCGGGGAAGAGGAAGTTGTCTATGAGCTTCCATCCGGTTCCGATGCGATTATTGCAGTGCCGCAGAAAGACCATGCCGAGTTTACCGGCTATGACATGGATACCGCAGTGGTTGATGCGGATATTGAATATACCGCACAGTATCGTGCTCTGAATGATGTTGTATTAAGCTCCATGCCAAAAGTAGAGTATGAGCTCAATGACCGCATTGATCTGAAGAACGGAAAGATCCGGGTCATCTATGATGATGGCTCTGATATGGAACGTGACTTCACCTCCAGCATGGTGGATGGCTATGACATGACAGCGGATGGAGAACAGACCGTTGACGTGACCTATGCGGGCATCACCAACTCCTATACGATTGAAGTCAGTGCCGAGAAGGATGAAGCACGTGCTGCCATGAAGGAATCTATCCTTTCTCTGATTAATGACTACAGTGACTCGGAGGAACTCACGGAGGATGATGTAAACCGCATTCTTTCCGTCAAGCAGGAAATGGACCGTACGGTGCAGCCGTATCTGTCCATGCCGGAATTCCGTGCCTTTGACACGATTCTGCGAAAAGCGTATCAGGACCGTATCCGCTATGTCGTAGACGGGGAACACTTTAACTTTGCGGTATCCGGCCTGTCCCTCTCGATTCCACTGGAAGAGGGTCAGCTTGAAAAGAAAGATACCGATCAGGATACCTATCGCATTTCCATGAACAGCGGGGTCAGAAGTCTTGCGTCTGAGAGGTTTGAAAAGGAAGCGGCGTTCCTTGGCGAAACGATTCTCGAAAAGTTTAAGATCACCTTAACGAAAAATATGGATGCGGTGGATACCGACGCCACATTCCTGTGTACGATCAACCGGCCGTCTGACTCAGTCGGCGGCGATGTATATACCGTACTGGCATTTGATGCGGAGGATGGTTCTTTGATCAAGTGCTACACCCGTCAGACAACAAATACGATTTCCTTTATGACTGCCGGTACCGGGGAATATGTACTGCTGACCCGCAATACCAGCAACCAGTATGTCGGAACTGACCCGGTTGAAACCGTAACCGTGGAAACCAGCAACACGGATGTCCGTGCCATCATTTCCCAGATTGCCTTTGCCTTGATCGCATTGATCCTGATCGTATTTGGATCGATGTATCTCATCGGCAAGCGCCGCCGGAAGAAGAATGTTGTGATTCACCAGGAACGCAGACGGCTCCATGAAAAGGACTCCAATAACCTGGAAGTAACCCAGGCACTGGAGATACTGAATACGGAAATGCTGCGGCTGGATGATATCAAAAAGGCGGACGAAAAGCGTACCAGAGGCATGCAGGATGGTTCAGCTTCGCGCAACCGGGATGATGCCCTGAAGAAGATTGAAGAAGTCTTCCATCAGACGAAACCCCAAGCACCGGCTCAGCCTTCGAACGCTTCAAAGAAACCTTCCGAAGGACAGCGCAAGCCGGAACCCAAAGAAGCACCAAAACCCACAGAAGCACAAACAGCCAAAGAAGAACCGAAACCCCAGCCGGTTTCGCTGACTGAAACAGCTTCAAAACTCGCGGAGGAAGTGTTAAAAACTCAAGCGCAGACAGAGGAACCCAAAGAATCAACATCAAAGGAAGAATCCGATGATCAACACGACCGTACTGCTGGATGAAATCTCCTTCGAGGAGGAAGAACCGGGTGACCTGCTTGACAGTATCCGCATTCGCGGCATCGCTATTCCGGTCAAGGTTGCCCATGACGGTGACCACTACTGCTGTGTGGATGGCCGCAAACGCTTAACTGCTGCGAAGCGTCTGCGCAATGAAAAAACCGGCATCGAGAGGATACCGGTATTCATCTGCGGAGATTATACCAAGGCCGGCTGTACGTTCTGGGGCCCAAAGAATCACCACTAATCCACATCGACGCCGCAGTCTGCCAGATGACTGGCATCCGGATCGATGTAAATCGTCTTATAGTTACCAAGCTGTACCATTCCCGGTTTTGCGCCGGGAATTTTTTTCAATGACGCAATCGGACAGTAGTTGACGGGAACACTGGAGGAATCCCGGCCTTTGGAAAAGTAGGCAGCGATCTCAGCCCCAAGCCGCAGGGTGTCTTCATCCGGATGACTGTCATGGATGACTACATGCGCGCCATGATAGTCTTTGGCATGGAGCCAGATATCGCTTTTCCGGCTGCGATGAAAGGTGAGGGCATCATTCTGGAGATTGTTGCGGCCATACTGCAGTTCAACCTCATGAAAGGTGACGGATGGCAGTGCCAGCGGCTCATCCTTTTTCTTACGCCGCTTCCGGTTTTCATTGGTGCGCAGATAACCGCCTTTGACCAGTTCTTCCTTGATTCCTTCGGCAGTATGGAAATCCGCCTGATCCAGCTGTTCGATCATGCCTTCAAAGTAGCTGATTTCCGTTTTGCACAGTTCGATCTGTTCCTGCAGGTAGACCTGGCCTTTTTTATATTTCTGATACTTTGTATAACAGCGCTGCGCATTGCGCGTACCATCCAGCCTTGGATCTAGCGGAACCCG
>JAFWJY010000053.1 GCA_017514525.1 Solobacterium sp.
AGTAGTCAAACTCAACACCCTGACCGATGCGAATCGGGCCGGCACCAATTACAACTACTTTTCTGCGATCCGTAAGACGGGATTCATTTTCACCAGTATAGGAAGAGTAGAGATAAGCGATATAGGTTCCCGTATGCAGTGTATCTACCATTCGGAAGATTGGCGTAATGCCTGCTGCTTTCCGCATCTGATAAACTTCCAGTTCACTGCAGTTCCAAAGAGCCGCAATTGCCTTATCCGCAAAGCCCATGATTTTAGCCTGCTTCAGCACTTCAACATCGTTTGGATTCTGCTTTAATACCTGTTCATAATCGACAATCTTGCGGAGGCTTTCAAGGAACAGCGGTGTAATCATTGTCAGCTGATAAATCTCTTCTACCGACGTCCCTCTGCGCAATAGCTCCGCTACCGCAAAGATACCGTCTGCGGTGAATTCCTTCAGATAGCTGCGCAGTTCTTCATCACTGTAGGAATCAAATTTTGCCAGATGGAAATGGCATACACCGGTTTCCAGCGAACGAACAGATTTCAGGAAGCACTCTTCCAGAGAGGAACCGATTCCCATTACTTCACCAGTTGCCTTCATCTGGGTGCCAAGAGTATTCGGTGCCAGCGGGAACTTGTCAAATGGGAAGCGCGGGAATTTTGCGACATAGTAATCCAGTGACGGCTCAATTGCGGCAGTACCTCCGGCAACCGGAATTTCTTCCAGTGCCATGCCGACCGCGATCTTTGCCGTAACTCTTGCGATCGGATAACCGCTTGCTTTGGAAGCCAGTGCGGACGAGCGTGATACACGCGGATTCACTTCGATCAGATAGTATTCACTGCTGTTTGGATTCAGCGCGAACTGTACGTTGCAGCCGCCTTCAATCTTCAATTCACGAATGATGCGGATTGCGCTGTCATTGAGCATCTTCAGATCATGATCATTCAGCGAAAGAATCGGAGCTACCACAATACTGTCACCAGTGTGCACACCAACCGGATCTACGTTCTCCATTCCGCAGATTGTAATCGCATGATCGTTGGAATCGCGCATGACTTCAAATTCAATTTCTTTATAGCCTTTAACGGACTTCTCGATTAATACCTGATGTACAGGAGACAGCCTGAAGGCATTGATGCCGATTTCTTCCAGCTCCTCCTCATCATTGGCAAAGCCTCCGCCGGTTCCGCCAAGTGTAAACGCAGGACGCAGTACAACCGGATAACCGATTTTATTCGCAGCTTCTTTCGCTTCTTCAAGAGAGTAGGTGATTTCAGAAGGAATGACAGGCTCTCCGATAGACATGCACATTTCCTTGAACAGTTCACGGTCTTCAGCCCGCTCAATGCTGGTGCTGCTGGTTCCGAGCAGTTCGGTTCCGCATTCTTTCAGGATGCCTTTCTTTTCCAGCTGCATCGCAAGATTCAGTCCTGTCTGTCCGCCAATCCCGGGGACAATCGCATCCGGCCGCTCATAGCGGAGAATCTTTGCGATATATTCAAGTGTCAGCGGTTCCATGTAGACCTTATCCGCAATGGTTGTATCCGTCATAATCGTTGCCGGATTGGAATTGCAGAGAATGACCTGATAGCCTTCCTCTTTCAATGCCAGACAAGCCTGTGTTCCAGCGTAGTCAAATTCTGCCGCCTGTCCGATAACGATCGGTCCGGAGCCAATAATCAGAATCTTTTTAATATCTGTGCGCTTTGCCATATTTTTCACTCTCCTTCTGCTTCGTAAACCACATTGCCGTTAACGACTGTTTTCAGGCAGGTGCCATACACCTTCCAACCATCAAACGGTGTCGCTTTTCCTTTTGAAAGAAACGCTGCTGAGTTGATTGCTGTTTCGGTTTCAAGATCCCATACGGAGTAGTCCGATTCGGACAGTGGAATTCCAAACCGTTTTCGCGGTGTGTACACGATCAGCTCCAGTAACCGTTCCATTGTGATGATTCCCTTCTTTACAAGATTCGTGTAAAGAAGCGGGAACGCTGTCTCGATACCAACAATTCCAAATGCGCTCTTTTCCAGTCCCTTTGCCTTCTCTTCTGCACTGTGCGGCGCATGGTCTGTTGCGATCACATCGATCGTCCCATCCTGAATTCCTTCAATCAGGGCATCTCTGTCAGCCTTACTGCGAAGCGGCGGATTCATTTTGAAACGTCCTTCTTCCTGCAGATCATCTTCTGTTAATAACAGATAATGCGGCGCTGTCTCGCAGGTGACATCCACACCCTCAGCTTTGGCTTTACGGATCACCTCAACGCTTTCCTTACTGGAAATATGGCAGACGTGATAGCCGCATCCTGTTTCCTTTGCAAGTTCCAGGTCTCTGGCTATCTGGCCCCATTCACTTTCTGAACAGATACCGCGATGCCCATGTTCTCTTGCATACCAGCCATCATGGATATAACCGTTATGCAGGAGCGAATTATCCTCGCAATGGGCAACGATCAGTTTGTTCAATGCTTTGGTCCGCTCCATTGCCGCGCGCATCATGTCCTTTGACTGGATGCCTCTTCCATCATCCGAAAACGCAATCACGCGCTCTGCCAGTTCCTCCATCGGAACCAATTCCTCACCCATCTCTTTTACGGTGATTGCCGCATATGGATATACATGGATCACCGCATCCGCTTCAATGATCTGTTCCTGTATCGCAAGGTGTTCCAGACTGTCCGGCACCGGATTCAGATTCGGCATGGTGCAGACTGCAGTATAACCTCCTCTGGCCGCGGCCTGTGTACCGGTGCGAATCGTTTCCTTATAAGAAAAACCCGGCTCTCGCAAATGCACATGTACATCGCAAAAACCGGGAAGACGAACAGTACTCTGTTCCATTTCTGTATTCGTGACTCGCTCAATCCGCTTCTCTTTCATCGCTTTACCTCCGAGAAAAAAGCCCTGCACATCGGCAAGGCTTCAGTCACTTTCCTGTTAAAAGACAGCCCCTTTTCGGACAGTCTGACTACTGACATTTACTGCTTCGCTCTTACCGATATCTCGTATCGACTTAAAGAATTCTTAAGTATACTAACACGGCCCCCAACCACAATCAACTACAACTTTTTCCAACACAAAACGTACACTTCCACACTGTTACTTTCCGACGCTTTTCTGTTATGGTTGATAGGAGATGAAGATACCAGTAACTTACACCACAGACTACTTCTCACCGCTTGGGCCTATGTTTCTGGCATGTACCGATGAAGCCCTCACCGGCGTATGGTTTTATGGCGCCAGACACCTTCAGATTCCTGCCGATGCACGTAAGGACCATGCCCATCCAATTCTGATTGAAACGTCTCATTGGCTGGATCAGTACTTTCAGGGGAATCCGCCCGCTCAAACACCTCCATTATCGTTTTCTTCTACTCCATTCCGGGAATCCGTATGGGAAATCCTTCGAACGATTCCATATGGCAAAACAAGAACTTACGGCGATATTGCACAGCAGCTTGCCAGGCAGCAGGGCATCTCAAGAATGTCTGCACAGGCCGTCGGCGGTGCCGTTGGTCACAACCCCATCTGCATTCTGATTCCATGCCATCGGGTCATTGGCTCTGATCACAGTCTCATCGGATATGACGGCGGTTTGGATAAGAAAGAAGGACTCCTGAAACTTGAAGGCGTCCTTCCATCTGCTTAATGCCGTTCGTTTTTCTGATGTGCTTCCAGTTCCTGCTGGTAAGCCGCACGATCCAGCGGGAATGAAATGGTTTCGTGCTTCCAGGCGGAGAGATATGCCGCATTGGTTAATTCCAGCGCATGAATCGCATCTGCTCCTTCCACAAGAAGCGGTTCTCCGCACTCAATTGCTTTCGCAAAGTTTTCCAATATGACTGGATGAGTTTCCGTATCGAGCGGGAACTCTTTTTTCAGGACGGTTTCATGCAGGTCTTCTCTGGAGTTAACTCCAGCTTCCTTACGGTAAGTGTTCAGATCTGGTTCATAGGTATGAACCATCAGTGTATCTTCTTCCAGCAGTAAGGAACCTTTGGACCCGGAAATCTCCAATCGTTCAATGTAGTTTCCTTCTCCGGTGGTCAGAAAGAAGATTCCGGTTTTATGGTTTGGATACTGAAAGAAAAGCGTCACCTCATCATCTACATCAAAGTCATTGTATTTTCCAAAGGCTATTTCAGCACGTACAGCTTCCGGCATTCCAAACAGCCATTGCCACATATCAAGGATATGCTGACCCTGATTGATCAAAGCCCCGCCGCCTTCCCCATTCCAGCTGCTTCTCCAGGAACTGGAGTGGTGATAGTGTTCCGTGCGGAAATAACGCGTATTCTCCATCATGAACCGATAGATCTCACCAAGTGCGTCTTCGTCCAGCAGCTTTTTGATAGCCATGTATTTCGGATAGGCCCGCTGATGAAAGATCACAGAGAATGTCAAACCGGATTGTTCCGCGGTTGTGAGCAGCTCTTCACAATCTGCGACTGATACGCCGATTGGTTTTTCCAGCAGAACATGTTTTCCGCTTCGCAATGCCCGCAATCCCATTTCCGGATGATAGCGATGCGGCGTTGCTATGATGACCGCATCAAACATATCCGTATGTTCGTACAGTTCATCTTCACTGCTGATGATCAATACATCATCTCCGCAGGTATCCTGTATGAACTTCTGATTGGTTTCACTTCGTGCAACCGCTGCTGTCAGTTTCATGAATGGGATCTGATTCGCCTGAATCATCTTCACATACTTTTTCCCCATTCCGCCTGTTCCAATAATTGCCACTCTTACCATAGTATGTTCTCCTGTTTATTATCGGGGAGCTATGTGGGAACCAGTAACATTTCGATTGCAGAGAAGAACGTACAGATTATGAATACCGCGCGTCTCAAGTCTCAGCTTTTCAAGAAGTCAAAGTATTCCCGTTACAGTTTCATCTTAACAAAAAAGCCACAGCTGTCTGTAGAGCAAAAATAATAAGGAAGCCGAATAGTTCTTAAATACTGCTGTCCAAGCGATGGAAGCGAAACATGTGCCTTCTGCAGAATTTCCGTCTGAAGCATCAATTATGCTCGCATGGTACGATTCTCATCATGAATATGGATTATAATGAAACCAAGCAACAGCTATTTCAAAAAATGATTCATATGATTGGAGAAGGTTATGAGACTGTTTTTCTGTTTTGCATGTATTGTAATCGCTGCTTGTTTTATCTACGCCGAATATAAACAGAAGCCTGTGCCAGCGCTCATTTTCAAAGGCCTGGCATCGTTCTGTTTTGTGATGTATGGCTTTCTGACAGCCCCTGAAGGAAATCCGATCGCTGAAAAAATAGTGCTCGGTCTGGTGATGGGCATGATCGCGGATGTCCTTCTTAATATGCGTTTCATTCTCAAAAATGGAAAACCGGTATTTCTGGTTGGCATTCTCGTTTTCCTGATTGGACATATTATTTATCTGCTCGCCATTTTTCCGATGATTTCAAATCCGATTCCAGTAATTATCGTCACAATTATTCTTACAGCGCTGCTGATTAAATGGATTTTCTCTAAGATCACTGCGGAAAAGGCTTTTAAGATATTCGGCATTTTCTATATCGGAGCGATTGTATTGCTGAATTGCACGGCTTTTGCCAATCTTATCCGAACTCCTTCCGCATTTACAGTTGTTTTTGCGGCAGGTGCCTTCCTGTTCCTGATCAGTGACATCATTCTGATTCTCAACACGTTCGGCAAAGAACAAATATTCCGTCTTCGCGCGGTCAATCTAAGCCTGTATTACATCGGTCAGCTGCTTATCGCAACCAGCATGTATTGGCTCTAGCAAGTGCGTTTTTTAACACCATTTCTTTCTTTTCAAACTGCACAACCGTTGTTTTTATTGGTTTGAGAATATGTATGCGACTGCCCTGTTTTACAAACCTTGTATTCAGGGCTGACTTTTTATATGTAATTCATACTCCACTGTCATACCGGCAGCTCCAAAACCATTGCATTCTGAACCTTCTGTTTCTGAAATCTTCCAACGAAAAAGGGACGGTATTGTCCCTCATATCCAGTTAGCTTTTTGTCAGCGGAATCCAGATATAGCTGACCGTATCTTCCGGGTTTATCGCAGGTTCTGCGTATACTTCCAGATTATAGTTTCCGGCAAGTTTATAGCCTTTCAGCGTTGGCAGCCACTTGGACCAGATTTCCGTATTCACGCTCTGCAGGGAATCCGGCAGTGGTCCTTTACAGCGAAACTCTGCCCAAAGGCTCCCGGGAATCTGTATCGTTTCACATCCCTGCGGTACTTCCATCCATGGCACATAGTTATCCGCAATCCAATAATCCAGTTTCTTCCCATCCTGATCCATGCAGAGGGCAAACATTCCCTTAATCGTACTGTTGCCTGCTTTCCATTCATTCCAGAACTTTGGTATTTCCTGATAACTTGTATCGGTATTGAACGTACGTTTAAATCCAACAATCGTAAATGGAGCTTTTTCTACAATTCGATAATCCAGCATCTTTCCACCTTCCAGTATTACTTTTACATGCAAGGGCGCAAAGGAACGCAGCGGAGCTCCTGACTCGCGCGCCTTTGCAGGGGTAATGCCATGAAATTTCTGAAATGCCCGGGTAAAGCTGTCCGGTGAATCGTAACCATACTTCAATGCCACATCAATCACCCGTTCGTCAGCGTGAGTCAGCTCCAGCGCAGCCTGTGTCATGCGTCTTGCCCGTATATACTCCATCAATGTCATTCCGCATAATGCTGTAAAGATACGCTGATAGTAGAACGATGACAAAGCTGCAGTCTCTGCTATCGCTTCCGCATCCAGCTTATCGGTCAGGTGATCCTCAATGTAGTTAATGGAGTTTTGAAATTGTTCGATCCAGTTATTCACACATTCTTCCTGCCTTGCATTGTCATTCTAGGATACTCCTGCCAGATGATCCCGACTTTCTCTGCTCACAAGGATCGGATACCAGCGATTCCAGAAAGAGTCTAGCTTCAGTCTGACCGCCGGACGCTTTGAAACTATCAGAAATTTTCCTGGCATGTTCTCTATAGGATGTGTTTTTCAAAACTGTCTCTACAGCATGAAGTATTTCGTCTTCTGCCATTGTGTTTAACCGCATTCCGGCACCAAGCTCTTCCACCCGTCTGGCAACAGCCTCCTGCTCGGAAGTCTGTGGACAAAGAATTAATGGAACATTGAAATAAAGGCCTTCTGATGCCGAATTCATTCCACAGTGTGTAATAAATGCATCTGCGATGGCAAGCACCGCCATCTGATCCACTGTAGGATACAGTTCAACGTTATCCGGAAGGTTTTCGAATTCTTCTGTATCATTTCCCATTGATACGATTATCTGCCAATCCGTTCTGCTTAATGCATGAATGCAATTGCGATAAAATTCCGGATTCCGATTAACAGTCCCAAGTGATACGTATACTGTCCTGTCTCTTGTTTTTTTCATTGGCTGTGTGATCGGACGGATGGAAGGACCAATAAAACGATACCGTTCGGAAAACGTATCCGCGCATGGCTGAAAATACTTCGATGTGTAAACAATCGTATTGGTATCATTGTCGTTCTGGATTATGTCCAGAAAACTCTTTACCGGATATCCATGCGTCTGCAGTCGTTTGATCTGTTTGTTGATTTTCGGCAATGCTATCAGCATTTTCAACAGTTCTCCGAATCCTCTGTTCATGTAACGCGCTGAAAAGCGATTAAACGCAAATGTCGTTGTCGAAGATACAAACGGTATCTGATATTTCATTGCGGCAAGTTTTCCCCAATAGGCAACCGAATCTGCCACAATGAGATCCGGTTTTATCGCTGCAATTCGATTTTCAAGCATTTTATCCAGTGCCAATGTAGAAGATACGATCAGTTCAATGGAAAACGCGATGTCTTTTCCAACACGGTCACTGTTCCCTTTATCTTCCATCTCAAAATCTGTTTCATCACAGCGAATAAATGTCGCGCCGGCTTCCTCAATCTTCTGTTGAAACTGCGGAAAAGAAAAATAAAAGACTTCATGTCCTGCAGTTGTCAGCTCTCTGACCAGGCCAAGCGTCGGGTTGGTATGCCCATGGGCAGGAATACAAAACCACGCAAGTTTCATTTCTTCTTTTCTCCTGCACCAAACGCAAGCTGATACAGCTCTGTATAAGATCCTTTTGGAGGAATCGCGATTCCTCTTGTTTCATCCCCCAGCAGCAGTAGCGTATCTCCCGGTTTGATATCAAACACTTCCCGTGCCTGTTTGGGTATTACAATCTGTCCTTTTTCTCCAACTGTCGCAGTCCACGCATATTTCCCATCTGGTCCGTTCATTTTCGCCTCCAAGTATGTTTTGTTATACTTTTCATACTTCAAGTATACGAACAGCCGTACGTAAAAACAATACGCATCGAATCAGCTATAAATCTCAAAAGACACAACAGCTTTATTCAACGCTTACACATAAGAAATACCTGCAGCTTCATTGTTTGATTCTGCAGGTATCTGTTTTAGAAAAGAATCCAGTTTGTCTTACTCATCTTTTGAGTTTTTTTCGTTTCGTGTGGAAAGCCAGAAGAATACAGCTGCAGCCGCTATAATTCCATAAGCAATCGCAGGCGATACAGCGTGCATTAAAAGCATGGTAATGCCCACCGCAAGAAATACAACACCAAGAATCAGATAAGTTTTTGCATTCATTAATAACTGCCTCCTTTAACCTGTCTGCTCTCTTATTCCGATTGCGAATGATTCTGTTCTGCATCCCAGATCAGCTCTTCCAGCGTCAGATACAGATGTTCCGGCTCCACCGGCTTTGAAAGATGTGCATTCATGCCAGCCTGCAGAGAGCGCTGAACGTCCTCATCAAACGCATTGGCTGTCATCGCGATAATCGGAATGGTTCTGGCATCCGGTCTATCAAGCGAACGAATCAGAGCAGTCGCCTGAAGGCCATCAAGTTCCGGCATCCGGATATCCATCAGAATTGCATTATAGTACCCAATCGGACTCTTCTCAAACATATCCACTGCATCTTTGCCGTTCTCCGCATGATCTATCTTCGCTTCCCGAATGGCAAGAATCTCCTTTACGATTTCCGCGTTAATCACAATATCCTCAGCCATCAGAATATGCCTGTCCTTAAGATCTGCACGCCGTTTTTCGCGCATAAGGCTCATATTATTCTTCCGGGCAATCCGTTCAAATTCATCAATCACATTTGACGCAAATACCGGCTTGGCCAGGAAGCTGTCAACACCGGCATGCAGCGCTTCATCCATGATCTCATCCCAGTTGAACGAAGTCAAAATGATAACAGTTGTCTCTTTATCATATTTCTGTCGGATCTGTCTTGCGACTTCAATGCCGTCCATTTCCGGCATCTTCCAATCCAGAAGCACCAGGTTATAAGGCATATGCTTGGTATGTGCAACTTCCAGCATGTTCATAGCCTCTGCTCCGCTGTAACATACCTCCGACAGAATACCAGCTTCATCCAGAACAATCCTGGCATGTTCGGCCGCAATCTCCTCATCATCCACAATCAGAACACGCATATCCCTGGCGTTGATAAAGGTGGTTGTTGCGCCCTGCCGATTGGAATTGGTAAGCGTAACAATTACCGTGAATTCAGAACCGACTCCTTTTTCTGATTCCACTTCAATGGTCCCATTCATCAGTTCAACAATATTTTTCGTAATTGCCATACCAAGGCCGGTACTGCCATACTGATTGCTCTTACTGCTGTCTTCCTGGGTAAAGGAGTCAAATATTTTCGGCAGGAATGACTTCTCCATTCCAATGCCGGTATCTTTTACACTGAAACGAATCGTGGTTTTGTCCTCGTAGGTTGCGGCAGGCTCTACCGTCAGTGTTACGCTTCCTGGAGCTTCTGTGAATTTGACCGCATTGGCAAGAATATTAATCAGAACCTGTTTGAGCTTCAGGTTATCGCCGATGTAAAAGTCACTGATGCCGCCTATGACTTTACATTCATATTTCAGACCCTTCTCTGCACACTGAGACATCACCATGGTATTGATCTGTTCCAACATGATGCGTAACGAGAATTCTTCTTTGCGCAGACTGATATGTCCGGATTCAATCCGACTCATATCCAGAATATCGTTAATCAGTCCCAGGAGATGCTGAGCACTGTCGCCGATCTTCTCCAGATATTCTCTCGTGTCATCATCCAGTGTATCTTTCCGAAGCGCAAGACTGTCCAGTCCAATGATGGCATTCATCGGTGTACGAATCTCATGACTCATATTGGACAGAAAGGATGTCTTGGCTCTGTTTGCCTGTTCCGCCGCTTCCAGTGCATCCGCAAGTGCCATATTCCGTTCACGTTCTTCCCGCAGCACATCCGTGATATCAGATTTTAACAGTAGATAGAACTTCGCTTCCTGATCAACCAGATAATAGGTAAAACGCTTATAGAACTGTTCCCCATCGTAGTCACAGGTAAGGTCAACTACGTAGGTGTCTTTTTCCTCCAGCTCCTTTACGACCGTATCAACTGACAGTGCATTTTTTAGAGCAGCTTTATCATGCACTGCCGCTGACGCCGCCGGAATTACCTGGTTTTCAATATATTCCGAATAGATGCCATCACGATGTTTCGGGAAGATGTTGCCCTTCTTGATGTGGGATGGATCACCGATAACAACTCCATAACGATC
>JAFWJY010000054.1 GCA_017514525.1 Solobacterium sp.
GGATGGGAAATCCGCTGCTGCAACAGGATGGACAAACGGTTCTATTACAGTCAGTGTTGGAACAATGACGCTGGGTGAACATTCCGTTAATGTAAATCGGGCGGATGGAAAATCAGCAACCCGCTGGATAGATGTAACAGGCAGTACTTCTGTTATCACAGAACTTGGAACGGAAGGCCTTGAAGGTCTTTCAATACAAGAAACTACTTATACAAATGGCTATCTGTATGTGCTTGCGTTGAACCAGGGCGTATGGCCGCAAAAGCAGGTACTGTTATCCCGGGCACCTGGTGCTTTGAAATGGAATGAAGTCAATACTGAGTCACTAAGTGAATATACCCTGGGAGATATGGATGACGGTAACGGCAGACTTTACTTCCGAACTTCCAGTGCGATTATTGTGTTCAATCCATCTAATGGGAATGTAGAACAGACCATGCCAATTCAAAGTGTCAAGGATAGCAGCGGATGGAAACTTGGTATTCTTGGTGACCGCATTATGCTTGGTTATTTGGTCAATAATACCTCAGAGAATAAAATTCATATCGCAACAGTAAATAACGATGGAAGTCTTACAGAGGTTGCCTCTGCAGAGGGATGCGATCTTGTTCTCAACTTCTTTACACAGGATGGTGTAAAGATGATGGCTGCCAGAAAACAAGAAGCCAACAACAAAGAGATAATCTATGTTTATAAGATTAACGAGGCAAATAAAACCTGCGAGAAAGTCTTTGAACAGGCGATCACAAGTGAAAGCAATTACTCGCATCATGTATATGGCTATAAAGACCGTGTAGTAATCGCGCCAATTATAACGAAAGACAGCAGTGACAGTTACTCCTTTTCAATGAAAGAGTATGAGGTTTCATCAGGTAAATTACTGCAGAGCGTTATTCTAGGCGGAGGACATCTGAAAGTAGTTCCCCTTGTTGGATACATGTTCACTGGTGTGGTCGGTGAAGGCATGTTCTATCCAACCTTCCTGGCGGATGCTTCAAGACATAACGTAGCTTCACTGATGGTACCGCTGAGTGGTTATACACCGCCCACACCGAAGCCAACTCCGGCTCCGACTGCTGCACCAAGTGGAGGCGGAGGTTCAAGTGAACCGGCAAAGCCGACCGTGCAGACCTGTCAGGATGTGGGCTATCCGGATGGCTGGTACTGGGATGAATCCAAGAAGGCCTGTGTTGGTCCTTCCGGCGAGTCTTCTGGTAATTCAGGCAAATATAACGGAAGAGGGAAAGGAACCTATATTGTCACTCCGGTTTCAGGCAGTCAGCAGACCGCCAAACCTGGCACAGGCACCGGAGGTGATGGAGAAAATCCTGACGCATCTGGTAAACCGGAAGAAAGCGTAAGTCCGGATCCTTCTGCTTCAGGAACACCGGAGGCAGTCAAGACAGAAACACCGGAGCCGACAGCGAAACCGGATCTTCCGATTAATATCATCAATCCAAAAGGACTGATGTATTTCCTGGGTATTCCGATTGTTATGATCATTGCCGGACTGGCAATGTATCTGCTGAAGAATACAGCACTGATTCCATGGATCATCGGGGCGGATGTCATTACGACACTGATTCTTGCGATACTGGATCACAGTCTGGTCGGATGGATTCTGCTGATTCTGAATCTGGCAGCAGTAGGTCTTATGGCACTGTACCGGATGGGCAGAAACGAAGAAGAACAATTTTGAGGTAAGAGGGCATTTCTGAAACTGCAGAGATGTCCTTTTTATGTGACACAGCGGTAAGGAATAACGGTACAATAGAGACAGAAAAAGACAGGAGTCTCTTTATGAAAATAATTACGGGAGTTGGAGCGGCTGTGCTCGATCATCTCAATTTGATCGAAGCCTATCCGAAAGAAGATGGAAGTACGCATATTACCCAGATCATTTCGCAGGGAGGCGGAGCCTGTGCAACCGCAATTGTTGCGGCGCATCGGCTTGGCATGCATGGACAGATGATTTCTTCCGTTGGTGATGATGAAACCGGCCAGATGATTCTGGAAGGGCTGGATCAGGAAGGAATTGATACAACAATGATGGAAGTTGTGGCGGGAGGCATCTCGCCGCATTCGGAAATCATGGTCAATCCGGAAACCGGAACACGCACCAAGTTTGTCTGCAACAATACACTTCCTCCTTTGGAATGGAACAGTGATCAGATTGCTCAGATCAAAAACAGTGATCTTCTGCATGTGGATGGAACGCGCTACGACAATGCGATGGCTGCGATCCGCTATGCCAAGGAATTTGGAATTCCGGTATCTGTAGATGGCTGTCACATGGAAGAAAACAGAGAACTGAACCGGAAGATGGCATGCCAGGCAGATATTCTCATTATGAATGCGCGTTATCCGAAGCTCGTTGCCAATACACAGACAACAGAAGAGGCTTTGGAATACTTTGCGGCATGGGGACCGAAAGTTGTGATTTCCACACAGGGAACCAAAGGCTGTCTTGCCTGGATTGATGACAAGATTGAAGTATTCCCAGCCTATTCTGTTAAAACAGTGGATTCTACCGGTGCAGGAGATGTGTTCCATGGGGCGTTCCTGGCATCCTATATGAAGAATGGAGATGTACGCAGATCGATCCGCTACGCCTCAATCGCTGCAGCACTGAAATGTACACAGGTCGGAGGCCGCGCAGGTATTCCAACCGAACAGGAAATACTGTCTTATCTGTAAGAGGAACATACAATGGCAGAAATAGTGAAGGCAATGGCGAAAAAGAAACCAGCCGCAAAGAAGAAAAAGACCACAGCCGCAAAGAAACCTGGTACATCCATTCGATTGACGGCGGCTGAAAAGAAACTGGTACAGAATTACCGGAAATGCAATCTGATCGAAAAGAAAGTGATTGATACGATTGTGGAAAAAGCTGGAGATATCGATCTCTCAAAGCTGTTGGGAAGCCTTGGAAAAGGATAAGTCAAACCGGAGAAGAGCGCATAACAACGCTCTTTTTCTATCACCCCTTTGCGAAGAGGACACCATCCATTTGTTAACTGAACATATGGGTGGTGATGAATTCGCACCTTGGAAAATGACACCGACAGGTGATCCTGCCATGTATTATGAAGATTAGTTCATTTAAGGTCTCAATGACGAAACCTGTTGAACTAACAGTTTATTTCCATACATATGCAGCTATGAGATAATCACCTCAGTAAGATCAAACATATGTACGGAACCATTCATTTCCACATCAGCAGGAATCGTTATCCTGCTTTATTTGACTACTGTGCTGCTATGAC
>JAFWJY010000002.1 GCA_017514525.1 Solobacterium sp.
CGTCCAGAAAGACAATGCTTTTCCTGAGTTTGGAAGTTGGCAATTAATCACTTCTCTTTTTTGTTTTCTTCTGGATGTTCCTTGATCCAGTCTCCCCAATGCCTTCCTTCTGCATCTCTTCTTTCGTCTTCAGCCGTTCTGGTTGCAATACTGCGAGTACATCATCGATTTCCAGGAATTGCCCCGGCTTATAGGGCTTGAAAACATACGCGCTGGCAAGCATCCTTTTTCGGACGCTCAAGATGGCGATTTTTATATGTATTCGTGCTTTTTCCCATACACCACCCACTTCACAAAACCATCCGGCCCGAGATACAGATGCTCCTCGTCTATAGCCTCAGCCACCTTATCAATCACCGCACAAGATGCCAACAAATTCCCCAGTCGATTACGATTTTCCACGATTGCAAAGCCAACAAACCTTGGATAACGGTCATATCCAATGGTCGCCGCATACTTCATGACTTTGGCCTCCTCCCAAGCATCACTATTATACGTATTGCCGGAAAGTCGTGTTCCGACAGCCTCAGATACGAATACCTTTGATTCTGGAAGGAGTTCTGGCTGAAGTCCATAAATCAGCTTGTGTCGAATCACGCTAAACTCGTATCCTCGGCCTATTTTGTTCACCAACTTTATTAAACCGTTTACAGCCTCAGGTATTTCTTTTATTGTTGTTTCTTTCAGTGGTTTCGCATAGAGCTCCAGCGTATCTCCCTTTCTCTTACCTCGATGATAAAATCACTGATAATACAATGATGAATTAAGTAATGCAATGAACTTTAAAAATACCCATATTTATACGGAAATTGACAAGCAATTGTAACTCACAATATACAAAAAAGCCTGTAATTGACAAACATAATTGTCAATTGACAGAGCTTTTTGTAACGGAACAATGCCAGAGTACGGCTTTGCGTAAAGAAGCTGGGGTGGCGAGATTCGAACTCACGCATGAGGGAGTCAAAGTCCCCTGCCTTACCGCTTGGCTACACCCCAAGAAACCTTGTTTATTGTATTACAAATCTGAAAGATTCCCAATACAAAAACCAATTGTTTTTCATTCAATTAATCCAAAGTGCTTCATGGCATTCCAGATGCCGTTGTCATCCACACTGCTTGTAATATAATCCGCACAGTCCTTGATTGCCTGCACGCCATTGCCCATCGCAATACCGGTGCCGCAGCTTTTCAGCATTTCTATATCATTCTCGGAATCACCAAACGCATAGGAATCACTCCGATCAATTTCAAGCCAGTTAAGCAGTTCCGTTATGCCTGAGCCCTTACTGACTCCGTTTGCGGACACTTCGCAGCCAGAGCCTTTCCCAATCGCGTCAGGAAATACACAGATGTTCAAGTCCTCCGGCAGCTTCGCAAGCAACGCTTGCGCATGTTCAAGATCCGGAAAGAAATAATCAACTTTGTAGATCGGCTGTTCCTGGTGCTGGTCCAGATGCTGCATATGCATACGCTTTTTCAGTGCGCTTTTCGGCAGCACCCGCCTCATGACTTCCATGACTTTATTATTCTGCCAGCTCTCCAGTTTTCCCTGCACCGAGATGCCGCTTTCATACTGTTCTGCCAGCTGAATCAGGTACGCAGCTTTATCCTGCGGAATCGGATGATCGATAATCAGCTCATCATTCCAGAACACACAGCCGCCGCTGCAGCAGACAGCACCTTCAAACAGCGTATCATCATATAAGTCCACGATGCCGGAATGGCCCCGGCCGCTGGCCAGAACAAGATGATGTCCATTCGCCTTGGCACGCGCAAGGGCTTCATGCGTGCTTTCCGGAATCGTAAACGTCTGATGTGAAAATAACGTATCGTCGATGTCAAAAAACAGGATGCCCATTGCTCACCTCCATTATCTGTTCAAACAGTTGAACAACAAAGGGGCTCACGCCCCTTTGAATTGTCTCAGAGATCTCTGCACTCGGATATTTTCCGCATTACACCATTCAGCACAACATATCCTTCTGCCGGATCATCATGTACGATGTAGCGCGGACCATAATCCTTCTGTTGGGATGAGGACAGCGGTTCGTGCACATGTCCTTCCTTTCCTTCACAGGTAAGATCATTCTGCTTCGGAATGACATGTCCATCGGCCGCTATCGTTTTTCTCGTTCCTGTCTTTCGGTAAAAGAAGCGAATCCAGAACAGGATTATTACAGCCCAGACAAGAATCGAAAGAATCGAAAACAGGAATTCCATTACTGTACGGCTTCCTTGACTCCCTCACCCAGCCCCGCAATCTTCTGAATATCAGTCGGGATAATGATCTTGGTAGCCTGTCCGTTCGCGACTTTCTCAAGCGCTTCCAGACTCTTGAGTTTTACAACCGCATCATCAGCACTGGCTTCACGGATCATGCGAATACCATCTGCTGTTGCCTGCTGAACTTTACGGATCGCTTCAGACTGACCTTCCGCTTCCCGGATCTGGCGTTCCCGTTCTGCCTCTGCCGCCAGAATAGTTGCCTGCTTTGCGGCTTCCGCATTCAGGACAGCAGATTCCTTGCGGCCTTCTGCCTCAAGGATCATTGCCTGTTTCTGTCCTTCTGCGGTCAGGATCGCTGCACGCTTTTCACGTTCCGCCTTCATCTGCTTCTCCATGGATTCACGGATCGCTGCAGGCGGCTGAATGTTCTTCAGTTCCACACGTGTGACTTTGATTCCCCACGGGTCAGTTGCGGCATCGATCGTTGCCAGCATTTTACTGTTGATTGCCTCACGGGATGTCAGTGTGGCATCGAGTTCCATATCACCGATAATGTTACGAAGCGTTGTGGCAGTGAGGTTCTCCATTGCCATGATCGGATTTTCAACACCGTATGCGTACAGTTTCGGATCGAAGATCAGAAAGTAAACAACGGAGTCAATCATCATGGTAACGTTATCTTTTGTGATAACCGGCTGCGGCGCAAAATCCGCGACCTGTTCCTTCAGAAGAACTCTGCGTGCTACCCGGTCAATGATCGGCAGTTTGAGATGAACACCCGGCTGCCAGGTTGCGCTGTATCGTCCAAGACGCTCAATGACAAAGGCACTTCCCTGCGGAACAATTTTCAGACACGCAGTCAGAACCAGAATGAGAATAATTACGACAAGAAGAATATTGAAGAAAACCGGCATATACTGTCACCTCCATTTATACGTATTCGATTATACCATTTTGTCCTATGCAAAACGGAAACGACGTCCGGCAGAATACCAACATTGTCAAAAAAAAGCATATACACAAACGACAGTTCCTGCATATGCATGAATAAAAAGGTGTGTGTTAAGGCAGTGGTCAGTGAATGAACTCGTAGAAATCGCCATAGTGCCAGAATTCCTTGCCGCAGTTTTTGCAGCGGTAGACACGGTACATATGATCGGTCACCAGCGCATGAACCGCGCTGCCCTGAATGTCGAGTTTCTGTTCAGAAAGCAACTCAAGGTTTTCTGACGGCTCACCGCATGTAGGGCATACCAGAACGCCGTGCGGGAATTCACCGTCTGGAAACATTCCGCCCGAAACATTCTTCAGTGCTTCCTGATCAATTCCGGATTTTGTCATTGTTTAAATCTCCTTAGTCTTTTTTAGACAGAACCATCATAACGTGAATGCGAACTTTCTGTACAGGTTTTCACAGCTGCATACGACTGGAAGCAGAAACCTGTACCTGCCAACAGTTTTCTATTTGCGCGTAGATAAAAACCGGCTCGTAGCAGGGCCGGTATGCAGGACAGCAATCAGAATACGAATGCGTCGAAGTCGTATTCATCTGGAATATCTTTTCCAAGACAGCTTCGCTTAAACTTCTTCCTGCATCTGGCGCAGAATGAATCGGGATCATAACTCCAGATTTTGCAGTCATCACAGAGTCCGCATACATGATTGTCTGGAATAAACCAGCGGCCGTTTCCACCGCTGATCGTTTCAAGCGAGTCATCCGGGATAATGGAAAGCAGTCTGTCACCATAGCGGTCATATGCTTTTCGGAACTGTTCGTTTTGTTTAATCAGCAGATCTTTTTCATTCTTGTCCATGGCTTTTCTCTCCGTTTTCATTTCGTTATTATCATTCTACAAAAAACAGCGTTGGTGTGTGAACAAAAAACAAGTAACCGGTTACATGTTCCCAGCCTGCTTCCATTCCCGCCAATTCGTGCTAGAATTTCCTTCAAGTCTGGAGGTGAGTGACATCAAACCAAGAAAACAATGGTGGATCTGGCTGCTGGTTGCGGCTTATATCTGGTTTATCTTTCAGAACTCACTGATGGTAGCTGAAACATCATCAGCCTTAAGCACAAA
>JAFWJY010000055.1 GCA_017514525.1 Solobacterium sp.
ATTTCGCTAAAGTATTCAGCGGCAATTCCGAATACCTTCGTTACATCCTCAATACACTGCTGTTCACGGTCGTGACCTGTACTTTTAAGACAGGCCTCGGACTGCTGTTCGCGGTATTGCTGAACAAAGGTGTGAAACTGAAAAATCTTCACCGCGGTATTTTGTATATGCCGTCCGTTCTGCCGATCCTGGTGACCGGCCTGACCTTCAGTTCCATCCTGAATCCGAAGTATGGTTTTCTGAATGCCTTTCTGAAAAGTGCGGGACTCGGTTTCCTGGCACAGAAATGGCTGACGGATCCGCATATTGCGTTCGGCTCCGTAATGGCAGTAGATGTATGGCGCGGAACCGGGTATATCATGACCATGCTGATCGCCGGTATTGTCGCTATATCACCGACTTACTACGAAGCAGCATCCATTGACGGCGCGAATGCCTGGCAGCAGTTCAGGTATATCACCCTTCCGATGCTGCGTCAGACTCTGGCAGTTACGATCGTACTGAATGTGATCTACGGACTGAAAGCATTTGATATCATTTACGCGCTGACGAACGGAGGTCCGGGCCACCGCACCGAGGTAATGAACACCGCCGTGTTCAATATGATGTCCAAGGGGCTGTATGCGGAAGGTACGACGATCAGTTCTGTAATGTTCGTCTTTATGGTGATTATTGGTTACTTTATGGTAAAAATCCTGACAAAAGACGAGGTGGTGGAGTAAATGGGAACAAAAGGAAAACGAATCACCGCTGATGTTTTTAAGAATATCCTGGCCTGGGCTGTGGCAATGCTGGTGTTGGTCCCGATGGCGCTGATCATCATTACCTCGTTCAAGACCGATAAAGAGTCGCTCGGCATGAGTCTGACACTTCCGACGCAATGGGTGTTCAGCAATTTTAATACCGTTATTGAAAAAGGCAAGCTGGCGGTGAGCTTTATCAACAGCCTGTTATATGCGGGCTTTGCAACGCTGCTCACGGTTTTCTCAGCCACAATGTCGGCTTATGTGTTCTCCAGAAGACGTTCGAAGGGTTTCTCCATCCTGTACATGTATCTGGTTCTGGGTATGGTCATTCCGATCAACTATGTGTCCCTGATGAAGATCATGCAGCTTACCCATCTGAATAACACCAGACTGGGAATCATCCTGCTGTATGCGGCTCTTCAGACGCCTTTCACGATCTTCCTTGTGTATGGTTTTGTGTCGAAGGTGCCGGTGGAACTGGATGAAGCGGCAGTGATCGACGGCTGCAGTCCCATGAGCCTCTATTTCCGCGTGGTGTTCCCGCTGTTAAAGCCGGCAATGGTCACGGCCGGCGTGCTGTGTTTCCTGAACACCTGGAATGAGTTCATCATGCCGCTGTATTTCCTGAATTCCACGACCAAATGGCCGATGACTCTGGCGATCTACAATTTCTTCGGGCAGTTCCAGCGCAGCTGGAACCTGATCTGTGCCGATGTCATTCTGACCTGCGCACCGGTGGTGATCCTGTATATTCTGGCGCAGAGGTTCATCGTGGGCGGCCAGACTGCAGGTGCTGTGAAAGGCTGATCAAATCTGATCAGATCTGATCGCGGAAGAGACTGTGATCAGCTTACAGGATAATTACAGCCGCAATGCATATTTAAAATATGCCCTTCGGAGAGGATGACATCCGTCATCGCCGGAATATGGCTGTGTTATAAAAAAGTTTCTGTTTTGAAAGGAGAAAGGTATGAACAAGAAGTTACTGGCAGCTTTACTGTGCGGCACTGCTGCAATCGGTGCTGTTTCCACATGTGCTCTGGCAGCGGACACAACGATCACTCTTCTGGCCAGCCAGGACTGGGTGTATGATGCAGAAATGGAACTGGGTGAAAAGTTTGAGGAAGAGACCGGTATCCATGTGGACTACCAGATCATCCCGGCAGATCAGTATTATTCCGTATTGATGACGAAGATCAACAGCGGAGAATGTGCGGATATCTTCGGCGGACAGTCCGGCAGATTTGACATTGTCACACAGTATAATGTTGAAGAAAATGCACTGCCTCTGAATGATGAGGAGTGGGTCTCCTACTATGATGAATACGCAAAAGCAGAAACCAGTGTAGGCGATAATGTGTACGGCATGATCTATTTTGATACCACCACGGACTTCTATATGGTCTACAACAAGAAGCTTTTTGCTGAGGCGGGCATCGAAGCAGTTCCGACCACCTTTGCTGAGTATATGGAAGACTGCCAGAAACTGATGGACAATGGCATCGTTCCGTTCTATGAGTGCACAGCAGACGGCTGGCATCATGTAATGTGGTTCTGCGAGATCGGCGGACGTTTTGAGGAACTTGAACCGGGCATCACGGATAAACTGAATAATAATGAGGCAACATTTGCTGATACCGAAATGTTCAAGACCTGCCTGGAGCAGATCAAGGAAATGGCAGATGCCGGATACTTCGGCGACAACTATCAGTCTGATGAATATGCAGGCATGGCATATGCTCTGGGCAGCGGCGAATACGCAATGACCATGGCAAAACCGGGCACCATCGCCGAGATCGCTGAGGCTTCCGACGGCGAATACACAGTTGATGACTTCGGCATGTTCTACATCCCGACTCTGGACTGCCAGGTACTGAATGTACATCCGGTTGGCCCGACAAGATTTATCTACTCCGGTGCTGAGCATCCGGATGAGGCAAAACAGTATCTTGCATTCCTTGCAAGACCGGAAAATCTGCAGTATATGATCGACAATGAGCCGAAGGTGGAAAACTATCCGTTCAATGCAGATCAGACTCCGGCTTACTCCGAGGAGACAAGAGCATTTATTGACGGTTCCGAGAGCAGAGGCACCGTATTCCAGGATGCTATCAAATATCTGAATCCGCAGTGGTTCGATTTTGGTCAGGATATCATTGCTTACCTGAACGGCGATATGGAAGCGGAAGAAGTGCTTGCCAATGTTGATGCAAGACGTGCGGATCAGGCTGCTGCAGCCGGCGACGAAGCCTGGTCATAAGCATTCTGCGTAAGCAGCTTTGAAAGAATGCACCATAATTTTGCTGCAGATCCTGCGGCTGGCATCAGTTGACGGAATAATATTTACTTAATCTGCTGGTAAAGCGGGATTTGAATACAGGGGTTGCTGCACGGATCGATGCAGCAGCCCCTGTTATATGCCGGGGTAATATTATGATGTTGGTGTTTCCGGTTTTTCGTTTTTTCCCTGTGTGCGCCGGAAAGCAGAGGGATTCATACCTGTTGTCTTCCGGAAGGTTTTGCTGAAATGAAACTGGTCGGGATATCCGACCCGCTCACCTACATCCGCGATGGAAAGGGTACTGTCTCTGAGCAGTTTTTTCGCAGCCTCGATGCGCAGGCTGGTCAGGTATTTCAGAGGTGTTTCGCCTGCATACCGGTTGAACAGACGCGTCAGATAGGCGGAATGAAATCCGAGACTTTCTGCCAGAGAACCGATGTCAAGTTCTTCCATATAGTGTTCATGCATATACCGGATCGCTCTTCGCACACTTTCCTCTGCTCCGAGTTTGCTCGCAGCATTCTCATCGGGAAGTTCATACAGATTTTTCAATTCCATTCGAAGCACTGCGAGGGTATTCTCAAGGTCCTCTTCGCTGACAGGTTTAAGCAGATAGTTGGTCACACCGCTGCGAATTGCCTTCCGGGCATATTCAAATTCCGCATATCCGGAGAGAATTACGGTGCGTACATCCGGGTAGATCTCATGGATGCTTGCGGCGAGAGCCAGTCCGTCCATCACAGGCATCCGAATGTCGGTGATCACCACCTGGATGTCATGCTGTTTCA
>JAFWJY010000056.1 GCA_017514525.1 Solobacterium sp.
TCCATGACGATTCTCCTCTCTGTTTGTCAATCCGCAAATGCTTGAAAAATCAATCATTTGCTAAGTGTTAACTTTCAGAAAAAGCAGATTGTGGACATAGATATGCATTGATTCAGGTTGCTTTCATGCTATCTCCAGGTCAGATGGGTACGCAAAAGATAACGTCTTCTCCGTCATGTTGGTCTTCTGGTTCCCCAATCCTTACAATGATTTATGGCTGCTGGATCACAGGCGCTGAATAGGACTGTTTGAATTCCTTGCCGCAGTCCGAACAGTGAAAGACCGGAACAGTATCTCTTCCGCTCGGTGCAAACCGCACCACATATGTGCGTGTCGAGCGGCAGTAAGGGCATGGTACTGTGACGGAACCGTTCGGTCCGCCTGCAACAGCTCCTCCGTTTGCTTCTCCTTCCTGCTGCTCATTAAGTTTCGTATTGTCTTCCATAAGTATTGATCTCCTCTATTTCAATATATGAATCATTCTTTGATATTACACGTTTCCGCTGAACCCCGTCACCTTCCGCAACAGTCGGTTAAATATCTTTGAAAGTGTCGTATTTCATCAAATTTGCGTTGAAAGCTGAAGTTTAGTACAAAACTTTCGGCTGGGAAAATGGTCTAAAAGATCACATTTCATTAATTTTTCATCCAGTGTTGCATCCGGCAATAATCTGACTGATCAGGAGTAAATCTTTGTTCCCTCTGTCTATTTACTATACGATTTTTTCGTTAACCTTCCATGCACATATGTTACAGACTGCAATGTGAGCCCATATGTATCCATCAAACCCCGACGTTGGAAATTTGAGGCAAAAAGACCATCGCTCGCTTATGGGCAATGGCCTCATTTCATATCATTTCTCGTCCGTATGCAGCGGTTCCGTATACTGTGGTTTTTTCTTCTTTGCAAAGAAAACAATCATAACGATGAATATAATCAGCGCAAGGAGCGCAAGGCTTACCGACAGGAACGCGTAATTCTCTCCAACAGCTGCCTCAAACTGACTGCTCAGTCCAAAATCATAGGCACCATGGAGGACCCATGAAATCACAAAGCCAATCACTGCGTACCACTTTTTCCCGGTATATGCCGCTTTACCGTAGAACCAGCCTTCAATAAAGCCATAGCCGCCGTGCATTAATGTGATGCCGCGGACAAACATATGAATCGGACCAGAGCCAATGGCATATAATACAGATTCCAGCAGTTCAAAGCCGATTGAGACAATGACCATAAAGGCAATCATGTCCAGCCAGGAATAGCTGTATTCTGCTTTCTTCAGAGTCTTCCGCCACATCAGGCTCTTGGACAGTTCCTCCGCGAATGCCAGTACCAGGAACGTATGCAGAAACGCTCCCAGCACGGATTCCTCTCTGGTCATCCCAAACCTGTTCAGGATAAACGCAAATACCGCCGACATCGGAAGAACCACAACTGTCGACAGAAATCCGTTCTTCAAGGCTTCCCGACACAGCAGTTTGTAAGCTTCGGGATCTGTGGCACCGCCTTTTTTCTTCAGCCAGAAGTACATTGCGATTGCCGGAATCAAACTGATGAGCAGTGAACCAATTAAAACAATCATAAA
>JAFWJY010000057.1 GCA_017514525.1 Solobacterium sp.
GATGCGCGGTACCACCTTGTTTCCCATGTCAGTTTACATGAGCGCTTGTCATTCCTTTAACGCAGGAGTTACGTCACCCATTGCGGTGAAGCTCGCAGGTGGTAAATACCGTTCTGTTCAATGACCTCTCACCAGCCGGTCAGTTCTCTGCTTCCCAGTTGCGGCATTCATGTCCTGTTCAACGCAGTTCCTATTCTAGGCTAAATTCGAAGCGGACTCAACCATAAAATATATGTAACCTGATAATCAAACGGATTCTGAATCATCCATGGAATCTCCTCGTTTCAACGAACATTCTTCCACTGTGGTGCTGGATCTATACGTTGCTGTCTTTTTCAGTGCCTTACCCGGATAATGATAGAATCAGTTTATGACAACAAAGAAACTCACCATACTCGCCACAAGCGATATTCATGGCAAACTTTATCCTTATGATTACATTCTGAATCAGGAAGACCGCAACGGTTCGATGGCACAGTTATCCACCTGTCTCAAGGAACAGTATCATTCGGAAGATACGTTTCTCGTCGATGCGGGCGATGTCATTCAGGGCAATCATGCGGAACTCTTCCAGCAGGAACCGATCCACCCGATGGTTCAGGCAATGAATGACTTTCACTATGACATTCATGTCATCGGCAATCACGATATTGATTTTGGCATGGATGTGCTTCAGACAATGATCCATACGATGAACGGGACGGTTCTGACCGGAAATATCTATGATCCAACTGGTAAGTCACTGGCTCCTGGCTACCGAATCCTTACCAAAAACGGGATCCGGGTTGCGTTTATCGGTATGACTACCCCGTTAGTTCAGCTTTGGACGGCAAAGCAGCTGGAGGGCTGTACGGTTACCTCTGCCGTTGAGGAAACACGTAAGATCATTGATTCCATAAAAGGGTCGTATGATCTGCTGGTCGGAGTATTTCATATGGCAGTTGATAATGAGCTCTGCACACCGGATACCGGTGTGACCGATCTAGCGAATGTCTGTCCGGAATTTGATCTAATTATCTCCTCCCATGCTCATAAGCTGATTGAAGCAGTCGATCTGAATGGCATACTGACCGTTCAGAATGCATCCAAAGCCAAATCATTGATTCGCATCGAGTTTGAACTGGAAGAAACAGATAATGGATATCAATGCGTCAGAAAAACATCCAAGGCAATTCTCACCAAAGACTATGAGCCGGATCAGGCGTTCCTGAACGCTTATCTGCCGTATCATCTGCGACAGATAGAGGATATCAGTCAGGTGATTGGAACACTGGAAGGCTCCTCTCTCGCTCCGGACAATGAGCTTCCATGGATGCCGCAGTCTTTGTTGCAGCCAACCGCATTACTCACCCTAATTCATGACACCATGATCTATTTCAGCGGCGCCAGAGTATCTGCCGCACCGCTTCTGACTGCTGCGGCCAATTTACAGCCAGGTCCGATTCATAAATATGATCTGTCCAAGATCTTTAAATACAACAATGATTTATGTCTCATTGAGCTGAATGGAAAACAACTCCGGCAGTATATGGAATGGTCCTGCCAGTTTTTCCAGCAGTGGAAACCCGGTGATCTTTCCTGGTATACGGATGCTGCGCATCCCATGTATAACTACGATATGTTTTATGGCGTAAATTATGAGGTTGATATTTCCAAACCAGCCGGCAGCCGTATTACAAACCTCACCTGGACTGATGGAACTCCCGTTCAGGATGAGGAAGTCTTTTCACTCTGTACAACCAGTTTTCGTACCGAAACCGTATTAACAAGACCCGGGGAAATCTATACGGAAGATCAGCTGCCAGTCCTGCTGGAAGCAGAAATCCATAATGAGTTAGGTACGATCCGCGAGCTGATCGGTTACTATATCCAGGATGTCATGCATGGCATACTCACCTCGCGATGTGAAGATAACTGGGAGCTCATCGGAACAGATTGGGATGAAGAGCTTCATGAGAAAGCACTCGAATTATTAAAAGAAGATATTCTGAAACCGGAACAGTTCCTGGATGATTCCAGACATTCAAAACCTATTACAATCGATGATATCCAGGCATATCTGGATCTGTAACGTTCGGTGGTAGATCAGTTGTTAGCGCGGATCAGCTTTTCCCGCTGTTTCAGAGAACGCTTCAGCCAGGCGCCATTCAGATAATAAATGACAAATAAGATGCCGGTCAGAACCCAGGAAATCGGATAGCAGCGCAACGTATCAAATACCGTTTTTCCGGGATAGAACAGAATCCAGACAATCCGGAAAAGACCGATGCCTAGCGCTGTGATGATCATTGTATTCAGCGAGTCTCCGCAGGCACGAATCGAACTGGACAGGATTTCCACTGCCACAAAGGTAGCCCACCATGGCGCAATAAACCGCATCAATTCCATGCCAATACGCAATACTTCCGGATCATTCGTAAACAGATGATAAATCGCATTGCCAAACGTCAGACAGAAAAAGCTGATGAGTCCGGCTCCGATTATGTACAGCACCGCACCTTCCCGAATTCCCTTCTTCAGGCGTTCAATATTGCCAGCGCCAAAGTTCTGTCCGACAAAGGTCATAACGGATGTGCCAAGGGCACCGGAGTAGTTCCAGAACAGCGCATCTACTTTGCCGAATGCAGTATACGCCGCCACGGTATCTGTACCATAGCTGTTAACAGAGGCTTGTATAAACAGATTGGCAATGGCATACAGAGCAGACTGAATGCCGGTCGGCAAACCGATTTTAATAATCTGCCGCAGTACCGGTACATCGAGTTTCATTGTCCGGAAACTGAACTGATAGCTTTCTTCACTATTCCGCAGCACCCGCAGCGTCAGAAAGCAGCTGGCAAGCTGCGATATCACAGTCGCAATCGCGGCACCGGCAACCCCTAAGGGAATCCAGGCAACAAGCGCGATATCAAGAACAATATTCACAAGACACGAAACCATCAGGAAGTACAGCGGACGTCTGGAATCACCAGTTGCCCGCAGGATGCCTGCACCGGTGTTATAGATCAGTGTCGGAATCAGACCGACATAGTAAATGCGCATATAGGTCAAGGCAAAAGCATACATATCTTCCGGCACATTCAGCATTCGTAACATAGCCGGTGCTGTGATCATTCCAACCACTGTTAACAGAATTCCCATCATCACAGCGAGAAAGATTCCGGAGTCCACGCCTTTTTTTACGCCAGCCCGATCACCCTTGCCATAGAACTGCGCAATGACAACCGTTGCGCCGGAAGACACACCTGTCACAAAGTTGACCAGCAGGTTAATCACGGTGCCGGTAGACCCGCCTACCGCACCTAATGCCTGCTTGCCTACAATGTTACCAACGATGATCGCATCTACGGTGTTATAGAGCTGCTGAAACAGCGTGCCAAAAAAGATCGGGATAAAAAACAGCAGAATCTGCTGGTAGATCACCCCGTTCAGGAAGTCCGTCTGTCGCTGTCGAAATAGTCTGCGTATCATAAAAACGGAATCAGTATAACACCGGTTGCCCGTTATTCTGCGAACGATTTCAGGAAGATGTTGCTGTATACGGTTTCATTCTGTATTTTTTGTTTTGAATGAGAATAATGCTTCTTTTGATGTCATGTATTTCAGAAACTGTTTTAATAAAGTTTCATTTCGCTTGTAAACTTTCAGACCGATAAAGTTATCCAAATTAGGCATATTCATGCGATATCTGAATCATTTATATTGCATGCATGTTAATGAAAAATTGATGAGAATCACGCCTTTTCACTTGAGTTTCCGTTTGGAATTTCGTACATTTATGGATATTGATTCATTCTGATTGAAAAACTACAGAATGCGATCAGTCATTACGCAAAGGAGATGTAACCCAATGAATTATTCGGAAATCACCCCCTATGTCCAGGCCATGTCTGAATTATCAGATGCCAGAAATCAGATCACAGCTGATCTGTATTCCAAACATAAAGTAAACAAAGGTCTTCGTGATCTGAACGGAAAAGGTGTTGTGACTGGTCTCACCGAAATCTCAACGGTCATTGCCAAAGAAGTTGATGACTTTGGAAATGAGATCCCCTGTGCCGGCCGGCTTTACTATCGCGGCATCAATGTCAGAGATCTCGTCAACGGATTTGTCGAAGACAAACGCTATGGCTTTGAGGAGACTGCTTATCTGTTGCTGTTTTCACAGCTCCCGGATGCAGCACAGCTGAAAGAGTTCACGGAGTATCTGGCCAATGCCAGAACTCTTCCGGAATCATTTACCAGAGATATGATTCTGAAAGCACCTGGAAAGGATATGATGAATATTCTTTCCCGTGCAGTACTGGCACTGTATGCCTATGACGATAATCCGGATGATATCTCAACAGCCAATGTATTACGACAGTGTCTGTTTCTCATATCTGTTTTCCCGGAGCTGGCTGTCTATGCCTATCGCGGCTATCGTCACTATCACCTTGACAAGAGTCTTCTGATCCGTAATCCGAAGCCAAACCTATCGACTGCTGAGAATATTCTTCACATGCTTAGAAAGGATGGAAAGTTTACCAGTACTGAAGCCAGAATCCTGGATCTTGCGTTAGTCATTCACGCGGAACATGGCGGCGGAAACAACTCCACCTTTACAACCCATGTCGTAACTTCTTCCGGTACAGACACCTACTCAGCCATCTCGGCAGCACTTGGTTCCTTAAAAGGTCCCAAACATGGCGGAGCCAATATCAAAGTCATGCGGATGTTTGATGATATGCGCAAGCATATCAATGTAAAGGATCGCAAGGAAGTCGACGCCTATCTCAACGCCCTGCTGGAAAAACAGGCATTTGATCAGGCAGGTCTTATTTACGGCATGGGTCATGCGATCTACTCTATTTCCGATCCGCGTGCCGATATCCTGCATACCTGTGCCAAACGGCTTGCGGAAGAAAAAGGATTTGAGGAGCAGTATCAGCTGTATGAGTATGTCGCGGAAACGGCACCGAAGCTGATCTCAGAAAAGCGAAAGATGTATAAAGGTGTCAGTGCCAATGTCGACTTCTACTCCGGACTGATCTATCAGATGCTGGGACTGCCGTATGAACTGTTTACTCCGATCTTTGCGATTGCCCGCATTGTCGGCTGGAGTGCGCATCGGATCGAAGAGATCCAGAATGTCGGCAAGATCATCCGTCCGGCTTATATTGGTGTCAAGGAAGAAC
>JAFWJY010000058.1 GCA_017514525.1 Solobacterium sp.
AGATTCTGAATCAGCTTCAGACACAGCAGTGTGACTTCGATACACTGGATGAGTTCGGCAAGCTGGAAACAGAAGAACATCGTGTTACCAACGCTCCGGAAATTCTCTTCAAGCGTCTTGATGAAAAAGAAGTCATGACAAAGGTTGAAGCGATTGAGAAGGAACAGCGTGCACGCTTCCTTGCCCAGAAGAAGAAGGAAGAAAAGAAGGAAGAAATCGCAATCGGCGACTTCCAGAAGATTGAACTTCGCAACGGTGTTGTTCTGAAGTGTGAACGTCATCCGGATGCGGAGAAACTGCTTGTACTGCAGGTAGATCTGGGTGATGGAGAAACACGGCAGATCGTCTCCGGTATTGCCGCAAGCTATACACCGGGTCAGATGATTGGCAAGAACATCATTCTTGTGACAAACCTCAAGCCGACCAAGATCCGCGGCGTTGAAAGCCAGGGCATGCTGTTGGCAGGACAGAACGGCAACGAGCTGATCGTTGCTGAAGTAAACGGACTGAAACCAGGCACAACCATCAGCTAATGAAACAGGAACCATTCCACTGTGAGTGGTTCTTTTCTTTTCGTTCAGATGGACGGATGAATACAGGGAAGGAATATAACGGATTATACAAAATAAAAACCACCTGTCAGACAGGTGGAAAAGTGCAGAAACTGTTGTATCAATGCCAGTCAATTCATGCATGTTCTGAGAAACATACATGAATTAAGGATTTTGAAGCATTACTTGGGAATGGCGACTGTCGCAGGATGATCAGGCATGTAGGTGCGATTCAGGAAAAGAAGATGGGGATAATCCTGGATGGTATAAACATTGCAGCTATGGTTTTTGTTGAACTGCAGGATGCGGCCGCATCGGTCGCAAGAGTAAACCTCGTAAACACGGTCGTTAGAAACTGCGGTAGCCAGGGCCTGATAAGTGAAATCATTCCGATCTGTCGCACCGCAGATGCAGCCCATCCAATGTCCGTTCTCTTCAAAACCTCCGCTGATGGAGGAAAGACCGTTGTCTGGAATCACAGTTGGGATAGATCGGTGTTCTGCATTGGAGAATTCCTGTGCGAGAGCAGCAGGATCAATACTGTATTGCTCGAGGATTGCGTGGAGTTCTTCCTGATTCTGCGCGTGTTCCAATGCTGTAATTGCTGGTTCAGGAATGCGCTTCCGTAGTGCCTCACGGCCATACTCCGAGCCAGAACGGAAGCTGCTGTCATTTTGTGTATTTGCCATAGGTTAGATTACCTCCTTTTTTACTATTATAACTTTTAATCAGTGTGTTTCTGCTATGGCGAAATGTTCGACGACTGGTTTTTTCCATGTCATAACTATACAAATCAATGCGCAGCTCGTTCACTTCGTAAAAGAACAAGATTAAATTCTGTTACTTTATCGGCTGTTCTCAGTAATTAACAGGCCCATACAAATGGATATAAACAGCCGGTACATATGACACTGAATGGGCGATAAACGTCTGGACTCATGTTCTGCGGCTAACGAACAAATCATCTACATCTGTGTCACGATCAACACCCTTCCAAGGTTGGATGAACTGGAGCACCACGCAATTGCCTGGCTGAAAACCGATGAATGACAAAATAGTACTATATGGTAATATATTCGGTAGAGGTGAAACGATGTATCAGGGAGGAAATCTGATTTCCCAAATCAGCAAGCTTACAGGACGAAAAATCAATGAACTGCTGCGGGCCAGCGGCATCACTGAAATCAATGGTGCACAGGGGACAATTCTGTATGCCCTCTGGAGCCGTTCCAGTCTGACCATACATGAGATAGCCGCAATCACTGGCCTTGCAAGAACAACATTGAGCTCCATGCTGGAGCGCATGCGGCAGGCAGATCTCGTGAAGATAGAAGAAAATCCACAGGATGCGCGCAGTAAGGTAATTCATCTGACAAAAAAGTCAGAACGTCTGCGGCATATTTATGAACGGATTTCACGGGATATGACGGATTGTTATTACAGAGATTTTACAGAAACCGAAATACGCCAGTTTGAATCCATGCTGGAACGGGTTCTGGAAAATATCGAACACTATGAGGTAAACGAAACATGGACAGAGAAAAACCAGAAAAAATAGAAGTACAAGGCGCGAAGGTTCATAACCTGAAGAACATTGATGTTGATGTACCGCTGAATCAGATTGTTGGAATCGCTGGCGTATCTGGATCGGGAAAGTCATCACTTGCGCTTGGCATTTTGTATGCGGAAGGTTCCAGACGGTATCTGGAATCCATTTCGACCTATACACGAAGAAGGATGACGCAGGCATCGCGGGCAGATGTTGATGAAGTCCGCTATGTGCCGGCTTCGCTTGCCCTGCATCAGCGTCCCTCCGTGCCAGGCATTCGATCAACATTCGGCACAGGAACAGAACTGCTGAACAGTCTGCGTCTGATGTTTTCAAGACTGGCATCACACCGCTGTCCGAATGGGCATTATGTAAAGCCAGGGTTTGAAGTCGCGCTGATGCAGGAAATTACCTGTCCGGAATGCGGTGCTAAATTTTATGGGCCGGGTGCGGAAGAACTGGCGTTTAACTCACAGGGCGCCTGCCGTACCTGCGGCGGCACTGGTACTGTTCGTACCGTAGATCGCAGCACATTGGTACCAGATGAAACACTGACGATCAA
>JAFWJY010000059.1 GCA_017514525.1 Solobacterium sp.
CAGCGGCGAGGACTATTTCGATCTGAATTTCTTCTATGGCATTGCCAAAGTCACAATCAGCACATCGATGTGCGTCCTGATGGATCAGCCACGGTTTCTGTTGCACGGGACAAACGGAAGCTTCTCCCTGCCGCCGGTACTGCATAACTCTGGAAAGAAGAAAGTCATCGGCCGCCATGTCATCAGCCGTGAACCCGCCCCAAAGGAACGCTGGGGAACACTGATGTATAAGGATAAAGACGGAAGTACCATCACAGAACAATGGCCGGTTGGCTGTGCCCATTATGAACGGGTTTATGACAGTCTGTTTGCGGCCATCGAAGGACGGGAAGAAAAATGCATCCGGGATGAAGAAGTCATCCGGGTTCTTGAAATACTCGAAGCAGCAACCCAGGTTGCGAAGGAAAACCACAGGAGGTTTAAGAAATGAAAGAAGTATGTTTAGGCACCATTGGCTCCGGCCCTATCGTTCACCACATTCTCGACAATGTTAAACTGGTTGAGGGCGTATCCCTCAAAGCCGTTTATTCCCGCACGATCGAACGGGCACGGCAGCTGGCTGATGAATACGGCTGCACCAACGTATATACCGATCTGGACCGGATGTTCGCGGATGAGTCGATCAATACGATCTATGTTGCCTCTCCGAATCTGCTTCATTATGAGCAGACAAAAAAGGCACTGCTGGCTGGCAAGCATGTATGGTGCGAAAAGCCGTTTACGACAACAGCTGCCCAGGCGGAAGAGCTGACCCAGATTGCCGAAGAAAAAGGTCTGTATCTCGTTGAGACAGCTCCTACCACCTTTCTGCCAAACTACAAGCTGCTGAAAACCTACCTGCCGAAAGTGGGCCGGGTAAGACTGGTCATGGGCAGCTACAGTCAGTACTCCACCCGTTATGACAATCTGAAGAATGGTGAACTGCCCAACATCTTCAATCCTGAGATGGGCGGCGGATGTCTGATGGATATCAATTTCTATAATGTCCTGTTATGTACGGCTTTGTTTGGCAAACCGGACAGTGCGGTTTATACCGCTAATCTCTTTCCAGGCGTTGGCTGCGATACTTCCGGCATCGCTGTGCTGAAGTATCCGGATTTTACGGCAATGTGCGCGGGTGCCAAAGATACCTTCGGGGATAACCTCTTCCAGATTCAGGGAGAAGACGGCTATATCAAAATTGTCGGCGGCGCCAATGGTCTTGCGGAAATCATCTTCGGCGGGAAAGAGGAATCACGTGCCTACAGTCACCAGCCGGAAACAGACCGCTGGTATTATGAAGTGGAAGAACTGACGCGTCTGTTCCTGAATGATGCGAAAGATGAACTGGATGCGCGGCACGAAATCATACGCAATACAGTATCCACCATGTGCGAACTACGCAAGAGCGCAGGCATTGTCTTCCCAGGCGATCCCCAGTAAGCTGAATCGTTCTGACGGTATGATCCAGTCAGAACTTTTTTTACGGTTTTGCCAAAACGGCCATCTGCTATAATCTTCCTATGCCATTAGACGGAATCCTGTTACACAAACTGATGCCGGGAATTCAGGAGGTACTCCCATCCCGCATTCAGAAAATATACCAGATCGCACCCTATGAGGTGCTCTTTCAGCTTCATGGCTCTGCCGGCAAACAGCAGCTGCTGATTTCCTGTCACAGCCGCTATAACCGGATCCTTTTAACAAAGCGCAGCTACCCTACGCCTAATGAGCCGGGCAATTTTATCATGGTGCTGCGAAAGTATCTGGAAGGATCAACGATGGTTTCCATCACGCAGGCTGGGCTGGACCGCTGGTGCCGGATGGAGATTCATCGCCGCAATGAGCTGGGCGATCCGGAAACGGTCTATCTGGTTGCGGAGCTGATGGGGAACTATGCCAATCTGCTGCTGGTGCGAAACGATACGATCGTAGATGCGCTGAAGCGGATCCCGCCGTTTGAAAACAATCAGCGGATGATCCTGCCAAACGCGCCATTCAAGCCGATTCCAGATCAGGGCAAAGCCGATCCGTTTACGGAACAGAACTATGATCGTGAGATCAGTCTCACCAGACAATTTGCGGGGTTTTCTCCGTTTCTCTCATCAGAGCTTGAATACCGCATGAAAAACGGCGAGACGCTTTCAGCCATTATGCAGGAAATTGAACAGTCGGATTCGCTGTATCTCGCAAACCGCAATAACGAAGCCGTGTTTCACTGCATCGAACTGAAATCAATCGGTCCCTGCCGGAAGTATCCCCTGTTTGAAGGGTTTGATATCCTCTATTATCATCAGGAGGAAAAAGACCGGATCAAAGAGATTGCGGGCGATGTGTTCCATGTGGTCAAGCGGGAACTCAAGCATCAGAAACAGAAGCTGCCGCGTCTGTTAAAGGAATATGATGAAGCCCTCGACTGCATGCGTTGGAAAACGTATGGGGATCTTCTGTATATGTATCAGGTAGGAGATACCCGCGGTACGACGGAAATTGAACTGGAAGACTATGAAACGGGAGCGATGATCCGGGTTCCGCTTGATCCAAGGCTGGATGGCACCCGCAATGCGCAGCGCTGTTATACAAAGTATCAGAAATATAAAAAAGGTCAGGTTTACCTGCAGGAACA
>JAFWJY010000060.1 GCA_017514525.1 Solobacterium sp.
CAAAGCTCCCAAATTACTCGATACTCCTTCTGATACGATTATCGGTATTGGTGGAACCGCACGAGCGACCGGATTGTTAGCGCAAGAGCTGTATCCAAATGAACTGATCACGTTACCGCTTGTAGAAACCATGCTGGAAAACCTTCTGAAAGAAGATTTCAAGACTATTTCAGCCATGAAGAAAGTCATCAGTCCCGGACGATGGCCAGTACTGGCGCCGGGAATGAATATGCTGGCAGGAATCATGCGGGCTTACCACGCAAAAAACCTTCGGGTTTCCGAAGGCTGTGTCCGTGAAGGATATCTGATTGCGCATCATAAAAATAAGAAGGCCTGAATCAGGCCTTCTTTTCAAATACAGTCTGGTACATACGCATATCGACAATAATGCCGATAATCGAACAGGCGCCTGCGGTAGGATCTTCTGAAATCAGATGGAAGGAACCGGTGCATCGTTTCTGTTCACTTCCAAGCGTCATGGTTTCCCAGCCGCCTTTGCTACGAATTTTTTCTACCATCGCATCAAGACGCGGCTTGAGATGATAGTCTGCGTTATTCATCATCGCTTCATAAGCGGTGAGATCCGGAATCTGAATGGAATTCAGGAAACGAATAAATTCACCGTTATGCCGTAATACTTTATAAACTCCATCACGCAGTTCGCAGATTGCTGAAGGTATCTCCTCTGCGATATTATCCAGAGAATGCTTGTAATCCAACAGTGTTGGACGTGAGAGATCCACTCTGCCAATCGCTGAGTAATACTCTTCCTGCTCCTGCGGTTCAAAGGGCATTTCGGAAACAAATTTGCCGGATATGCAATCCGCAAATTCAACACTTGAGGAATACCAGAATCCCTGTAGATATTCGCAGCCGCAGCCAATCAGGAATTCCTCTTCTTCTTTACTTTCAACGCCGAGTGCCAATGTGGAGATTCCCATTTCTTTGCACATGGAGATGATATGTCTCAGCAGAATCGACTGATTTGTGCCTTCCTGAATATCATGAATCGAACGAATATCGATCTTAATGCCATGCATATGGAAGTTATAAAGAATATCAATCGTTGAATTACCGCTGCCATAGCCATCCATCCACAGCTGATATCCTTCCTCCGACAGACGATGCAGTGCTTTATGGATGTAGTTGTCTGCCTTGGTGACAGCAGACGCACTGAGATCAAAGTGAATCATCCGATGTTCGATATCTTTGGTAATCTCAAGAATCTCATCTATGATTTCTTCCCGATCAAAATCACGATACGACAGATTCATGACAAGCGGCAGCACCGGATACTTCGATTTCTTGAACTCCAAAAAATCATTTACCGCATGTTTCAGTACGAACAGATCATGCACAAATATCTGTCTGGATTCTTCCAGAACCGGTACATATACATCTGGTTCGATAATCCCATGTACCGGATCATTCCAGCGCGGCAGCGTTTCCATGCCGCAGACATATTTGTTAACAGAACGAATGATTGGCTGGTAGGCCACATCAATCCATCCGTTTTTCAGTGCTTTGTCAAAATTATCCATGATGTACTGCTTCTGTTCCATGGATCTGCGCATTTCATCATCATACCAATGCCAGAGGCGATTGCCCTTTGTGCTGCTCATAGCCTGGCGGGCATAATCGCAAGCTGAACTGACATCGATCGTACCGTCACTCAGTTCATACAGGCCTGCTTTGATAGACAGGTTGGAAGAACC
>JAFWJY010000061.1 GCA_017514525.1 Solobacterium sp.
ACCTCCGGTTCCCGGCGGAATGACAGCGAGCTTTACGATTCTGTTTACACAGCTGTCTCTGCCGGTGTCAAATATCGCAATCATTCTCTCACTGACATCGGTACTGGATTTTATCGTAACAGCGACGAATATCTTTACCGGGCAATGTGTACTGGCACTTGCGTCCAGGGGATTGGAACATAAGCAGTCGGAGTAAACCCGACTGTTTTTCAATAATAAAAAGGAGCGTTTCCACTCCTTCCGTGTTCTCTTAAGTACTGTTCCGGATCAGCCTTTGCTGTTCATATAGTCGAGTCTGACCAGATTTGCGGCATAGACCATACAGCCATTTACAGCGAGTCCGGCAATAATACTGAGAATTCCGCTCCAGGTGCTGCCGTTCGATATGGTTCTGATACCGGAGTACAGCTGGCTGAGTAAACCAATCACTGCGAAGATCATTGCGACAAGACCATACTTGCTGTCTTTCGAAGCCTTAATCGAGCAGAAACCATCAATGATGCTGATGATTCCGGATACGATTGTCACAATACCAAGACCCATAAAAATAATGGTTCCTTTCTGAATCTCCGCATCCGCTGCAGCCTGCTGAGACCCTGCTACAGCATTGCCTCCGGTAACCATAAGAATGCCTAACAGCAATCCTAAGACCCCCAGAATAAGTGTGATGATTCCAAAAATCTTAAGCACTTTTTTTGCAGATTCCAAATCCAAATTCATTATCATGACCCCCTTTGTCATATCTAAACTCATGATATCTTAATTCTAACGCTATGTATACCGTTCCATAGGAGAAGTCGTACCCCTTTGAATACCTAAATAATTTCGAGTCCGTCTCTGGAGTTCTATGTTGCTTGACACACCATCAGTTATGCCGTTCCGCAGGAATGGTTTATACACAATGAGCAGCACAAATGGATGTCACAGAAAAAATTTTTTTGATTTTTTGGGGCAGGGGGTTGACAGAATGTAAGCGTATTCTTAAACTGGAATTACAAGCTGTAAACGTTCCCGGTAACGATAACGGGAACGATTCCGATAACGTTTACAGGCACATACATATATAGATAATCGGAATCATGTATACCTAGGAGGGAAAGGAAAAATGAATTTCAAAAAGGTATTCGCTTCATTACTCACTGCTGCGATGCTGGTTGGATGTGGCTCCACAGGCGGCAGCACAGGTTCCACAGACGGCGCAGGAACTGGAACGACAGGATCTTCCGACGCGGCTGGACATGTCTACTTCCTGAACTTCAAGCCAGAACTGGATGAAACACTTCAGGAACTCGCAACCAAGTACACAGAGCAGACTGGTGTAGAAGTTAAGGTTGTTACTGCAGCATCCGGCAGCTACAACGAAACACTGACTGCAGAAATGGACAAATCCGCAGCTCCGACACTGTTTGTCATTGGCAACCAGGCAGGCGTTAAGGAATGGGGCGACTATGCACTCGATCTTAAGGGTACTCCGATCGAGCAGGAACTCAGCACTGATGCTTACAATCTCTACGATGAAAGCGGAAAGCTCGTTTCCATCGGCTACTGCTATGAGTGCTATGGCATCATCGTAAATCCGGATCTGCTTGAGAAGGCAGGACATTCTCTGGATGAGATCAAGAATTTCGAAACACTGAAGACAGTTGTTGAAGACATCCACAGCCGTGCAGCTGAACTCGGCTTCGATGCATTCTCTTCTTCTGATATGGATGACAGCTCTTCCTGGCGCTTCACAGGTCACCTTGCAAACCTCGAGTACTACTATGAAGAGCGTGATGCAGGCGGATGGACCGAGTGCCCGGCAGAACTCACAGGCAAGTACATGGAAAACTACAAGAACCTGTACAACCTCATCATCAACAACTCTCTGACAGATCCGAAGGAACTCGCTACTGGCGGTCATGATGCAGAAAACGAATTCAAGACTGGAAAAGCTGCATTCTTCGTAAATGGTTCCTGGGAATATGCTGCTGTAAGCGAAACTGTTCCAAACGCAAGAATGATTCCTTACTACTGCGGTGTTGAAGGCGAAGAAAAAGCTGGTCTCAACTGCGGTACAGAAAACTGCTGGGCAGTTAATGCCAAGGCTTCTGAAGCAGATCAGAAGGCTACTATCGACTTCATGGTATGGCTCGTTTCCGATTCCATGGCAGCAGGCAAGATGGTTGAACAGCTCGGTGTTCTTCCGTATAAGAACGCTCCGGAATCTGCTAACGGCTTCCTCGCAGACGCTGCGAAGTACACAGATGATGGCTGCTATGTCATGGACTGGGCTACAAACTATCAGCCGAATGTTGATGAATACAGAAAGGCACTTGTTTCCGCACTCAATCAGTACAATGCTGATCAGAGCGATGCAAACTGGGCAAATGTAGAAACAGCATTCGTTCAGGGCTGGGCTACACAGTACAAAGCTGTAAACGAATAATTCGATCGAATTACAATTCAAGAACCACGATAGACGGGGCGGGCGGTAGGTCCGTCCCGTTATTCCATCTGCAAAAAAAAGGAGTTGGATATTCATGTCAAAGAATAAATTAAAAATAAAAAAGAAGAATGCCAGCAACCTGAAAGCACAGATTCGAAATTACTGGTGGCTGTTCCTGCTTCCAGTTGTAGCAGCATTCATTATTGGCTTTGTATGGCCATTTTTTCAGGGAATCTACCTGTCCTTCTGCAAGTTCAAGACAACATCAGACGCGACCCTGATCGGGTTCTCCAATTACAGCCGTGCATTGGCAGATCAGTCGTTTGTTCATTCCTTCTGGTATTCCGCATTATTTGCGATTACCTCTCTGGTCTTTATCAACATTCCGGCATTTGCGGTTGCGTATGTTCTGACGCAGGATATCAAAGGATCCAATATCTTCCGTACCGTATTCTTCATGCCAAACCTGATTGGCGGTATTGTCCTTGGTTATATCTGGTCCATGATTTTTGATGGCATTCTGTCGCACTACAATACTTCAATCCTTCTGAACAGTACCTATGGTTTCTGGGGACTGATCATTCTGATCTGCTGGCAGCAGATCGGATATATGATGATCATCTATATTGCCGGTCTGCAGGCAATCCCAACAGATATGCTGGAGGCTGCTGAAATCGATGGCGCAAACAAATGGCAGAGTCTGTTCAAAGTGATCATTCCAAATGTTATGCCATCCATTACCATCTGTATGTTTCTGAGTATCACAAATGGCTTCAAACTGTTTGACCAGAACCTCGCACTTACCGGCGGCCAGCCGTTTATCATGAATCCGGATGGCTCAACGGTTAAAACAACAGAAATGCTTGCGCTGAACATCTATAACACGTTCTATACAAGCAACGCGGCATCCCGCGGTACTGCACAGGCAAAAGCTGTTATCTTCTTCATTCTGGTTGCGACATTAGGTCTTGTTCAGTTGAAGTTCACACGTGAAAAGGAGGTGCAGCAGTAATGAAAAAACAACAGAAAAGCAAAACAATTCTGACGGTTGTACTTTCAATCATCAGCGTAATTTATGTGCTGCCGGTTGTTGCGGTTGTACTGAACTCATTTAAGCTGAACACCTACGTAAAAACACATACGTTCGCTATTCCTACTGGTGAAATGTGGGCGGGATTTTCAAACTTTATCAAAGGTATGACCTTTGGCAACTACCCATTTGTAAAATCAGCTTCCTACAGTCTTCTGATTACCGTTGTTTCAACAGCCTTGATTCTGCTTTTTACATCAATGGCGGCTTGGTTTATTGCACGTGTTGATGATATTGTAAGCAGGGCTGTATATTACCTCTGTGTATTTTCCATGGTTGTACCGTTCCAGATGGTCATGTTTACGCTGTCAAAGACAGCCGACAACCTGCATCTCAACACTCCGTGGACAATTCCGGTTGTATATCTTGGCTTCGGTGCCGGTCTGGCGATCTTCATGTTTGTCGGATTTGTTAAATCGATTCCGCTGGAGATTGAAGAAGCAGCGGCGATTGACGGTGCAGGCCCGGTAAAGACATTTTTCCAGGTTGTACTTCCGATGATGAAGCCAACCATGATTTCGGTTGGTATACTTGAAATCATGTGGGTATGGAATGACTACCTGCTGCCGTACCTGGTTCTTGACCGTACCAAGTACATGACTATTCCGATTCACATTCAGTTCCTTAAGGGAAGCTATGGAACCGTAGATCTCGGTGCGACAATGGCATTGATCCTCCTTAGCATTATCCCGGTTATTATTTTCTATCTGCTCTGTCAGAAGCACATTATCAAAGGTGTTGCGGCAGGTGCAGTAAAAGGCTGATCAATCAATCACATTATCAGCAGAGAGGGGGCATCTACATTGACTACGATCAAAGATATCGCAAGGCTTTCCGGTTACAGTATTGGTACTGTTTCCCGTGTGATCAATAATCATCCCGATGTCAGTGAAGAAGCACGAGAGAAGGTTGAACAGGTTATTCGCGAACAGAATTTCAAGCCAAATTCCAATGCCAAGCAGTTAAAACAGCAGTCAAATTCAGCCATTACAATTATCGTAAAAGGCTATGAGAACATGTTCTTTGAAAGTATTCTGGAACGTGTACAGGCGATGCTGATTGACAGCGGGGAAGAGGCGGCTGTTGCCTTTCTGGATGAATATGCCAATGAAGTTCAGGCTGCTATACAGCTCAGTGCATCCAGAAAACCAAAGGGATTTATTTTCCTCGGCGGCAATCTGGAATTCTTCCGTCAGGATTTCCATAACATTGATGTTCCTTCAGTTCTGTTAACCAATACGGCTGAAGAACTTGGCTTTCCAAATCTGTCCAGTTTCACGATAGACGATATGGAAGCTGGGTATAAGGTGATCGACTACCTGGCAAAAAAAGGTCATACCGAGATCGGTATTATCGGAGGAAGCGCCAGTCAGATCGGATCTCAGATCGGATTTCGGCGCATGGCGGGATGCGAAAAAGCATTTGCGGAAAATGGAATTGAATTCGTAGAAGAAAAGCAGTATGAACCATCACGCTTTTCGATGTCAGGCGGCTATGAAAGCACGCAGAAGCTTCTGAAAAAGAACCCGAAGATTACGGCAATCTTTGCGATTGGTGATACGATCGCAATCGGGGCGATGCGTGCAATCAAGGATATGGGCTACAGTGTACCGGATGATATTTCAATTATCGGCTATGATGGAATTGAATCATCACGCTATACGATCCCACGTCTCACGACAATCCGTCAGGATACGGAAGCACTTGCTAAAAAAGGTGTGGAGGATATTCTTCTGCGCATCAACTACAATCATCCGTCATCCAATGAACTGATTGCGTTCCATATGATCGAAGGGGAATCTGTTATTCGCATCAACAAGTGACAGTAAACTGATATTACCCGTTGAAACGTTGTATCATCTCAACAGCTAAAACGAATGCGCTGAAAATCGCACCTAATGCGAAATTCGGCGTATTTGTTTATATACTCACCGGCAGAAAAAACAATTCTGATTCGATAAGCTGCCATTCCGTTCCGTGTTTAAGGGTTCGCAGAGTCATACAGCAATATGAGGCGTATCATACAAACCGTAAAGACAACTGACAAACTCAGCTACAAATGTTCTAGCCCACGTTCATTTTTTTCATTCTGTTCTGCTTGATCAGAACAACACGCCTCTGTTGATTATTTGTATGACGATTGCAGTGGGTGCATTCTTCGCTTCCCTGAAATTTTCTACACGATACAGAAAATTGTGTTTAGCGGGTTTTCTTGAGAAAGTGGTACGCACAGATATTCCACAGTATTAGTAAATGCTGACATAATTTTTATGATGAAGCTATAAGACGTGCTAATGAGTATAAATACTGAAATTGATAATGATTTATAGTATGGATATGAATATTAAAAAAACAAAACAGTATTATCGCCGGCTGACAGATGAAGATATCTGTGACTGTTCCTATTGTCAGAACTATGTGAGAGAAATCCGGGCTACCTATGGAGATGTAGCGGATTATCTGGATAAAATGGGAATTGAAATTGAGACACCATTTGAAGTGATTCCAATCGGCCCAGATAACGAAACAATGTTCTACAGCGGCGCTCAATATGTTGTCATAGGTGCAGCGGATGACTTTATGGAAACTTCAATTGGAACCGTCAGAATCGTTGAAACAGATTCACATCCTGTGACAGACATACAAGAGGAACATTTTGTAATTGAACTTTCGCCAATTTATTTAAGATGGAATCATGAAGAGTGAAATGTAATGTGAATGACTTTGGCGGAGAAGAATTAGCAGAGGTAATTATGGAAAATGAGAGAAAAAC